>NZ_JBEXLP010000062.1:0-44872 GCF_040610035.1 Streptomyces sp. NPDC004542 | reverse complement strand
CGCAGATCGGTGAGCGGCTGGGTGTCTCCCAGATGCATGTCTCCCGGCTGATCTCCCGCCTGCTGAACCGGCTGCGCGCGGGCATGCTCAGCACCAGCTGAGGGGTGGGCGGGGCAGCGACGTGCGCTGCCCCACCGGGTCGGTCTCAGTCGAAGCGCAGGTCGGACAGCTGTTGTTCGAGTGCGGTGATGTCGTCGTCCTCGGTTTCGGTCCGCTCCGGGCGGGCGGCCATGAGGGCGGCGAGCTCGTCGGCTGACCGCCGTATGCGTGCGGGCAGGCCTTCGGCGTACGCGTCGCCACCCGACCCCCAGTCCTCGGACGCCGCGTAGACGGCGGTCGGGGCGAGTGCCGCGCGCAGGTAGGCGAAGAGCGGGCGCAGGGCGTGTTCCAGGACCAGGGAGTGGCGGGCCGTGCCTCCCGTGGCCGCGATGAGCACCGGCTTGGCGGTGAGGGCGTCGGGGTCGATCAGGTCGAAGAAGGACTTGAACAGCCCGCTGTAGGAGGCGGAGAACACCGGGCTCACGGCGATCAGACCGTCGGCGCCCGTCACCTCGGCTATCGCGGCGGCCAGCGGGGGCTGAGGCCACCCGGTGACCAGGTTGTTGGCGATGGCGACGGCCAGTTCGCGCAGTTCGACGACGACGGTCTGCACGGCGTGCTCCGCACCGAGCCGGTCCTGGACCGACTCGGCGAGACGGTCGGCGAGCAGGCGCGTGGAGGAGGGGGAACTCAGCCCCGCGGACACGACCACCAGTTTCATGCGGCCGTGCCTTCCTGGGCGGGTGCCGCGGCGGCCACCCGGGCCGCGTGGGTCGGGGCGTCCGGCACGTCGGCCGAGCGGCCGATCGCGAACTCCTTGCGCAGTACGGGCACCACCTCCTCGCCGAGCAGGTCGAGCTGTTCCAGGACGGTCTTCAGGGGCAGGCCCGCGTGGTCCATCAGGAACAGCTGCCGCTGGTAGTCGCCGACGACTGTGCGGAAGGACAGGGTCCGCTCGATGACCTGCTGGGGAGAGCCCACGGTCAGCGGGGTCTGCTCGGTGAACTCCTCGAGCGAGGGCCCGTGCCCGTACACGGGCGCGTTGTCGAAGTACGGCCGGAACTCCCGTACCGCGTCCTGGGAGTTCTTGCGCATGAACACCTGGCCGCCCAGCCCGACGATCGCCTGCTGGGGCGTGCCGTGCCCGTAGTGCGCGTACCGCCGCCGGTACAACTGGACCATCCGCCTGGTGTGGTCGGCCGGCCAGAAGATGTTGTTGTGGAAGAAGCCGTCGCCGTGGAACGCCGCCAGGTCGGCGATCTCCGGGGAGCGGATGGAGCCGTGCCAGACGAACGGCGGTACGCCGTCCAGCGGGCGCGGGGTGGAGGTGAAGCTCTGGAGCGGGGTGCGGAACTTGCCTTCCCAGTCCACCACGTCCTCGCGCCACAGCCGGCGCAGCAGGGCGTAGTTCTCCTTGGCGAGGGCGAGACCCTGCCGGATGTCCTGCCCGAACCACGGATACACCGGGCCGGTGTTGCCGCGGCCCGTCATCAGGTCGACGCGCCCGTCCGCGAGGTGCTGCAGCATCGCGTAGTCCTCGGCGATCTTCACCGGGTCGTTGGTGGTGATCAGCGTCGTGGCGGTGGACAGGACCAGCTTCTCGGTGCGGGCGGCGATGTAGCCGAGCATCGTGGTCGGGGACGACGGCACGAACGGCGGGTTGTGGTGCTCACCGGTCGCGAAGACGTCCAGACCGACCTCCTCCGCCTTGACGGCGATGGCGACCATCGCCTTGATCCGTTCGTGCTCCGACGGCGTACGGCCGCTGGTCGGGTCGGGGGTCACGTCCCCCACCGAGAAAATTCCGAACTGCATGGGGCCTCTTCGTGCCGGCGACTGTGTGGGTGCCGGAAATGTAGGCACCGGCCGGGCGGTCGACGTGTCCGTGTGCGCAGCGGAGCTTGACCGTCCGTGCCCACTCCGGGCCGGGGACGGGGCCCGGCGTCCTTCGCGCGCCCGGTTCTTGCCCAGGAGTGCACGGTTGCGGCGCCGAGGAGGTGGCGGGGCAGCCGGAAGGGGACACTTGTGGCCCGTCACCGTGTTCGCCGGGACGGCGTGGTGCAGCGGACGGGCCTGGAGAGGGGGCTGCCCCGGCCCTCCGGCCCCCGGACGACGAGGGAGCGCGAGTGGCCGACGAAGCGATGGGTGACGAGGTCTACCAGCCGGACGGTTCCGGCGTGCAGGACGACGCCGGGCTGCTCGACGCCTCGGACACCCTTGACTACCGGGCCGGCGAGCAGGCCCTGGACGAGGGCTACTCGCCCCCGGAGAGGCCGTGGGGCGTGGAGCACACGGGCGTCACGGCGGCGGAGCGGCTCAGGGGCGAGACCCTGGACGAGCGGCTGGCCGAGGAGGTGCCGGACATCGGTGTCCCGCAGGGTGACGGCCTGGGCGACACCTGGGACACGGACGGTGAGCTCATCGACGACGAGGTCGGGGACGAGCGCGCCGGACGGCTGGTCGCACCGGACGAGGGCAGCCGCCGGAACACCGAGTCCGATCTGATCGCCTCCGACCTCGGTCTGGACGGCGCCGGCGCGTCGGCCGAGGAGGCCGCGATGCACCTGATCCCCGACTCCGGGATCTACTGAGCGGGCGGCGGGCGCCCCGCGACGGCGGCCTCAGCCCTGCCCCTCCACGAAGGCGAGGATGTCGGGGTTGAGGACCTCGGGATGCGTCGACAGCATCCCGTGGGGGTAGCCCTCGTAACTCTTGAGCGTGCCGTTCCTGAGCAGCTCGGCGGATTTCGGGCCCGAGTCCGCGTACGGCACGACCTGGTCGTCCGTCCCGTGCATCACGAGGACGGGCACGTCGATCTTCCGCAGGTCCTCGGTGAAGTCGGTCTCGGAGAACGCCTTGATGCATGCGTAGTGGGCGTTCGCCGCACCCGTCATCCCCTGCAGCCACCACCGGTCGATCAGTCCCTGGGACACCTCGGCCCCGGGCCGGTTGAAGCCGTAGAAGGGTCCTGTGGGGACGTCGATGAAGAACTGGGCCCGGTTGGCGGCGAGAGCGGCGCGGAACCCGTCGAAGACCTCGATCGGCGTGCCCTCGGGATTGCTGTCCTTCTTCACCATGACCGGGGGGACGGCCGCGACGAGCACCGCCTTGGACACCCGGCCGGGCTTGGCCTGTGCCACGTAGCGCGCCACCTCGCCCCCGCCGGTGGAGTGCCCGACGTGCACCGCTCCCTGGAGATCCAGGGCGTCGGTCAGCACGTTGACGTCGGCGACGTAGGTGTCCATGTCGTGGCCGTTCGCGGGCTGGCTCGAGCGCCCGTGCCCCCGGCGGTCGTGGGCGATGACGCGGTACCCCTTGGCCAGGAAGTACAGCAACTGGGCGTCCCAGTCGTCCGAACTGAGCGGCCAGCCGTGATGGAAGACGATCGGCCGGCCGTCCCGGGGACCCCAGTCCTTGTAGAAGATGGTGGTGCCGTCCGGCGTGGTCACAGTGCCCATAACTGGTTCCTCCGCGGATTGGAAGGTGTCGCCACCGATCGAGCCTAGCCGGGACGGCCACGGTCAGCGCGGCGAGCGGCTCAGACCTGCTGTTCGAACCGGAGGCCTCCGTAGCGTCGCTCGGCGAGGTCCTCTCGGGTGCCCACGATCAGGGTCTGGGTGGTCCTTCACCGTGACGCCGGGAGCCGTCTCGACCAGGGCGAGGCCGCCCGGGGTGAGACCCGCGGTTCCGGGGCGCGGCCCGGGACATCGCCCGGAGCGGCGCCGTGCCGTGCCCGGGCTCACCCCCCGGGCGGCGCGGCCGCGTCCGACTCGAACGCCCGCAGGATGCGCTCCGCGGCGCGGGTCGCCGTCAACGAGCCGTCCCTGACCTGCTGTTCGAGGCCGGGCGCGGCCTGCCGCACCGCCGGGTCCGCGTACAGCCGGCCCAACAGCTCGTCGCGGACCATGGCCCAGGTCCAGTCGACCTGCTGGTCCCGCCGCTTGGCGGTGAGCCGGCCGGTGGAGTCCAGCAGGGTGCGGTGCTGTTCGAGCCGTTCCCAGACCGTCTCCAGGCCGGTCGACTCACGCGCGCTGCAGCTCAGCACCGGCGGCGTCCAGAACGCGTCCTTGCCGTGCATCAGGCGCAGCGCGCCCGCCAGTTCACGGGCCGCCGCCCGCGCGTCGCGCTCGTGCGGGCCGTCCGCCTTGTTGACGGCGATCACGTCGGCCAGCTCCAGGACGCCCTTCTTGATGCCCTGCAACTGGTCGCCGGTGCGGGCCAGGGTCAGCAGGAGGAAGGAGTCGACCATGTCGGCGACCGCCGTCTCCGACTGGCCCACGCCGACGGTCTCCACCAGGATCACGTCGTAGCCCGCCGCCTCCATCACGACCATGGACTCACGGGTCGCCTTCGCCACCCCGCCCAGCGTGCCCGCGCTGGGGGAGGGCCGCACGAACGCCGCCGGGTCCACCGCGAGGCGCTCCATCCGGGTCTTGTCGCCCAGGATCGAGCCCCCGGTACGGGTGGAGGACGGGTCGACGGCCAGCACCGCCACCCGGTGCCCCAGCGAGGTCAGCAGCGTGCCGAACGCGTCGATGAACGTGGACTTGCCCACCCCCGGCACCCCGCTGATGCCGATCCGCCGCGCCCGGCCGCTGTGCGGGAGCAGCTCGGTGAGCAACTCCTGCGCCAGCGCCCGGTGCTGCGGGCGGGTGGACTCGACGAGCGTGATGGCCCGGGCCACGATCGCCCGCTTCCCGTCGAGCACACCCTTCACATACGTGTCGAGACCGATCGCTGCCACGGCGGACTACAGGTCGTGGCCGAGGTCGGCCGACAGCCGCTTCACCAGGTCGTGGGCCGCGTCCGGGATCACCGTCCCGGGCAGGAACACGGCCGCCGCGCCCATCTCCAGCAGCACCGGCACGTCCTGCGGCGGGATCACCCCGCCGACCACGATCATGATGTCCTCGCGGCCCTCCTCGGCGAGCTTCTCGCGCAGCGCCGGCACGAGGGTGAGGTGGCCGGCGGCCAGCGAGGACACGCCGACCACGTGGACGTCCGCCTCGACCGCCTGGCGGGCGACCTCCTGCGGCGTCTGGAACAGCGGGCCGACGTCCACGTCGAAGCCGAGGTCGGCGAAGGCCGTCGCGATCACCTTCTGGCCGCGGTCGTGGCCGTCCTGGCCCATCTTGGCGACCAGGATGCGCGGCCGGCGTCCCTCGGCCTCCTCGAAGGCGTCCACCAGGGCACGGGTGCGGTCCACGTTCGGGGACTGGCCTGCTTCGTTGCGGTACACGCCGGAGATCGTACGGATCTGGCTCGCGTGCCGGCCGTACACCTTCTCCAGGGCGTCGGAGATCTCGCCGACGGTCGCCTTGGCGCGGGCCGCGCGCACGGCCAGCTCCAGCAGGTTGTCCTTGCCGTCGGCGGCCCGGGTCAGCGCGTCCAGCGCGTCCCGGCAGGCGGTCTCGTCCCGCTCCGCGCGCAGCCGCCGCAGTTTCTCGATCTGCTGGGCCCGCACCGAGGAGTTGTCGACCTTGAGCACCTCGATCTGCTCGTCACTGTCCACGCGGTACTTGTTGACGCCGATCACCGGCTGGCGTCCCGAGTCGATCCGGGCCTGCGTGCGGGCCGCGGCCTCCTCCACCCGCAGCTTCGGAATGCCCGCGTCGATGGCCTGCGCCATGCCGCCCGCCTGCTCCACCTCCTGGATGTGCTGCCAGGCCTTGCGGGCGAGGTCGTACGTCAGCTTCTCCACGTACGCGCTGCCGCCCCACGGGTCGATCACCCGGGTGGTGCCGGACTCCTGCTGGATGAGCAGCTGGGTGTTGCGGGCGATGCGCGCGGAGAAGTCGGTGGGCAGCGCCAGCGCCTCGTCGAGGGCGTTGGTGTGCAGCGACTGGGTGTGCCCCTGGGTCGCCGCCATCGCCTCCACGCAGGTACGGGTGACGTTGTTGAACACGTCCTGCGCGGTCAGCGACCAGCCGGAGGTCTGCGCATGGGTGCGCAGGGAGAGGGACTTGGCGTTCTTCGGCTCGAACTGCGCGACCAGCTTGGCCCACAGCAGCCGGGCCGCCCTGAGCTTCGCGATCTCCATGAAGAAGTTCATGCCGATCGCCCAGAAGAACGACAGCCGGGGCGCGAACGCGTCCACGTCCAGGCCCGCCTCCCGCCCGGCCCGGATGTACTCCACGCCGTCGGCGAGGGTGTACGCCAGCTCCAGGTCGGCCGTCGCGCCCGCCTCCTGGATGTGGTACCCGGAGATGGAGATCGAGTTGTAGCGGGGCATCCGCCGCGAGGTGTACGCGAAGATGTCGGAGATGATCCGCATCGACGGCTTCGGCGGATAGATGTAGGTGTTGCGGACCATGAACTCCTTGAGGATGTCGTTCTGGATGGTCCCGGCCAGCTTCTCGGGAGGTACGCCCTGCTCCTCCGCCGCCACGATGTACAGCGCCAGGACCGGCAGCACCGCGCCGTTCATCGTCATCGACACGGTCATCCGGTCCAGCGGGATGCCGTCGAACAGCCGGCGCATGTCGAGGATCGAGTCGATGGCGACGCCCGCCATGCCGACGTCACCGGTCACCCGCGGGTGGTCGCTGTCGTACCCCCGGTGCGTGGGCAGGTCGAAGGCGACCGACAGGCCCTTCTGACCGGCCGCCAGGTTGCGCCGGTAGAACGCGTTGGACTCCTCGGCGGTGGAGAAGCCCGCGTACTGGCGGATCGTCCAGGGCTGGTTGACGTACATCGTCGGGTACGGGCCGCGCAGGTACGGGGCGATACCCGGGTACGTCCCCAGGAAGTCCAGGCCCTCCAGGTCACGCCCGGTGTACAGCGGCTTGACCCCGATGCCCTCCGGGGTCTCCCACAGCGGCTCCTCGCTCCCGGTCGCCCGCTCGACGGCCGTGCGCCACTCCTCGGCACTGCCGCCGGCGACGGGCGTCCCCAGCTCGATGCCGGAGAAGTCGGGGATTCCCATCAGGACACTCCCATGCGGTCGAGGGTCGCGGACAGCACGGCGACGGCGTCGCAGCCCGCGAAGACGTAACTGTCGACACCCGCGTACTCGGCGGGGCGGCCCGCGAGGAACACGTGGCGGGCGCCGGAGGCCTTGAGGAACTCGGCGGTCTGCGCCGCCTGTTCCGCGTAGAGCGCGTCACTGGAGCACAGCACGGCCTCGCCGGCGCCGCTGTCCTGGAAACCGCCCTCGGTGACCGGCTCGATCCCGCCCGCCTGGAAGAGGTTGGCGGCGAAGGCCGCGCGCGCGGTGTACGCGGCGGCCGGTCCGATCGTCGCGAGGAAGATCCGGGGGCGGGCGCCGGTCGCCGCGAGGTGGGCGTCCGAGCGGGCGCGCAGGGCCTCGAACGCCTCGTCACGGCGCACCCGCGGCAGCCCGCCGGACGGCGGCTCGGGAGCGGGCTCGCGCTCGACCGGCTTCTCCGCCAGGAGCGGGAACTCGCTGACGCCGGTGACGGGTTCGCGTCGCTTGGCGAGCCTCTTGGAGCGCTGCGCCCAGGTCGTCGCCAGGTCGGTGCGGATCCGGCCGGAGCGCAGGGCGGCCGCCGGGCCGCCGTCGCCCTCGATCGCGCGGAAGTACGCCCAGCCCGCCTCGGCGAGTTCGGCGGTCAGCCGCTCCACGTACCAGGAACCGCCCGCCGGGTCGATCACCCGGGCCAGGTGCGACTCCTCGACCAGGATCGTGGAGGTGTTGCGCGCGATACGGCGGGCGAACGCGTCCGGCAGGCCCAGGCCGTGGTCGAACGGCAGCACGGTGACGGCGTCCGCGCCGCCGACCCCGGCGGCCAGCGTGGCCACGGTCGTGCGCAGCATGTTCACCCACGGGTCGCGGCGGGTCATCATCACCGGCGAGGTCACGGCGTGCTGCGTCTGCGCGCCCGCGCCCGGCGCCCCGCACACCTCGGCCACCCGCGCCCACAGCCGGCGCGCCGCGCGCAGCTTGGCGATGGTCAGGAACTGGTCGGCGGTGGCCGCGTACCGGAACTCCAGTTGCCCTGCGGCCTGTTCGACGGTGAGGCCCGCCTCGGTCAGCTCCCGCAGGTAGGCCACGCCGGTGGCCAGGGACAGGCCCAGCTCCTGCGCGGCCGAGCCGCCCGCCTCGTGGTACGGCAGCGCGTCCACGGTCAGCGCGCGCAGCCCGGGGTGGCACTCGGCGCAGCGGGCGGCGAGCGCGGCGGCCGGCGCGAAGTCCAGGGGGGCGCCGGTGCGGGCCTCGTACCCGAGCGGGTCCGCGCCCAGGTTGCCGTGCGCGGCCTTCGGGTCGACGCCCCGCTCCTCGTACAGCCGCAGCAGCGCCTCGGCCGCGGCCGCCACGTCCCGGCCGGCGTCGAGCACGACCGGCGCCAGGTCGAGGTAGACGCCGTCGAGCACCTTGCCGAGCGAGGCCACCGGGATGCCGCCCTCGCCGAGCACCAGCCAGAGCGAGGTGACGCCGTTCTCCAGGTCGGTCAGGACGGCGCCGTCCTCGGCCGCCGCGTGCCGCTGGCGTACGTCCCAGCCGCCCCGGGTGTTGCCTTCGGGCCGGCCGCCGCGTACGAACGGGGCGAAACCGGGCAGGCCGGGATCGGGCGCGGCATCGCGCGTGGTGTACAGGGGCCGGGTGCGCAGCCCGTCCTCCAGCGTCGTGGACAGAGCGTCCTCAGCTGCCTCGCCCGAGACTTCCTTGCCCGACTTGCGCAGTACACCCTCGACCAGGTGGTGCCACTGCTCGTGTGTCGCGTCAGGGAACTCGGCGGCCAGTGAGAGCCCGTCGTCAGGCAGGACCGTCATGGCTCGGATGCTAGGGCAGGGCGCTCGAACGGGAGACGGACGAGGGCTGTGACGTTTCCCTCGCGTCGGCTGTGACCTGCGCCTCCCCGCTTCCGGTCAGCTTTTGAGGGGATCGTCCTCGGGGTCCGGGACCAGTGCGGAGACGGCCGCCCGCTGGTCGGGGCCCATGGAGTCGGCGAGGGCCTGCCGGACGGTCGCGGCCAGCAGGGCGGAGGTCTCCCTGAGCCGCTCGCGGGCCTTGTCGGTGAGGGCCACCTCGATGCCGCGCCGGTCGCCGCAGACGGACCTGCGGGTGATCAGACCCGCGTGCTGGAGGCAGGCGATCTGGTACGTGAGCCGGGTCTTCGGGCGGCCCAGGAGGTCGGCCACCTGGGTCATGCGCAGGCCGCCGGGCCGTTCGGCCAGCAGGCACAGGACCAGGAACTCGTCGTGGGAGACGTCGAGGGTGTCCTTCACGGCGCTGCGCAGGCGCTGTTCCACCGTGCCCGTCGCGGCCAGCAGGACCATCCAGGCGCGCAGCTCCGGCGGGAGCAGTCCGCCGCCGAGGGGCGGACACGCGGGCCGATCGGCCTGGTCGGCGGGGCGCTCGGCAGAAGTGGCCATGGCTTCGAGTCTACCTGTTGTCCAAATTTGAATCAGGTACTAGCGTGCTGTCATCCAAATTTGGACCACCAGTCTGGGAGTACGACCATGACCGTCGCCGTGGAAACCGGCCTCTGGCAGCTCGACCCGACCGCCTCCACCGTGGCCCTGCGGCACAAGACCTTCTGGGGTCTGGTCACCGTCAAGGGCACCTTCAGCGCCGTCACCGGCCAGGGCGAGGTCGCGCCCGACGGCTCCGCCACCGGCACCGTCACCCTGGACGCCGCCTCCCTCGACACCGGGAACGCCAAGCGCGACACCCACCTGCGCGCCGCCGACTTCTTCGACACCGACCACCACCCGGAGATCACCTTCGCCGTGCGCGGCGCCGAACTCCGCGCCGGCGACACCGCGCACATCACCGGTCAGCTCACCGTCCGCGGCGTCAGCCGGCCGCAGACCCTCATCGCCCGCCTGACGGGCGTGGCCGCCGACGCGCTCACGCTGGAGACGGAGTTCACCGTGGACCGCGACCAGTTCGGCATGGGCTGGAACCAGCTGGGCATGATGAGCGGCCCGACCACGGTGACCGCCACGCTCCGGTTCACCCGCGCCGAGGCCTGACCTCAGCCTTCCCGGCGGGCCCCGGCCAGCCGCACGTCCTGGCTGCTCAGGGTCTGCGGGCTCGCCGTGAACGCGCGCAGCCGGATCCGGACGTCCGGCCGCGGCACGGTGAACCGCCCGTCCGGCGCCCGGAGTTCGACCGTCGCCGTGGCGTGCGCGGGGATCGTGGCCGGGCCCCCCACCGGCGACCAGTACCTGGTCATCCCCTGCCCCGTGGTGAACATGAAGTGCGGGGCCAGGGCACCGTCCGCGGTGTTCGTCACCCGCACGGTCACCTCCGACACGGCGCCCGCCGAGACCCGCCGCACCGAGGTGAGCTCCATCCGCAGCGGCGGCCCGCCCGTCACCGCCATGGCCGCGCTCACCAGCGCCGGGGCGAGCAGCAGGGCGGCCGCGGCGATCCGGGCGGGGCGCCGCCGCGCGCCGGACAGCGGCCGGGGCCAGGGCTGCCAGGCGCCGGCGAAGTCCGACAGGGGCACGGTGATCGCCGCCGCCAGCCACAGCGGGGTCATCATCAGGTAGTAGCCGTCCTGCGAGCGGGTGGCCAGGTAGAAGGCGCACCAGGGCAGGACCGTCGCCGCCGGACCCAGCCGCCGTACGAACAGCACGAACAGCGCGAGCAGGGCCGCCGCCAGCAGCATGCTCGCGTGGCCGTACCAGTCCAGCCGGCCGCTGCCGTCGGTGAAGTACAGCGAGACGTCCACCAGGCCCTGTCCGTGCAGCACCGCGCCCTGCGTCAGCGGCAGCGCGATCCCGGACAGCCAGCCGCCCGGCTCGTGCACGACGAAGTACGTGTTGATCAGCAGCCAGACCGTGGCCGCGACCCCGGCGACGCGCAGCAGCACCAGCGCCGCCGCCCGCCCGCCCAGCTCACCGCGGCGCACCGCGTAGATCCCGGCCAGCAGGAACGGCGCGACGAACCAGGGCAGCTGCTGCGCCGCGCACGCCGCCCCCAGGCACGCGGCCCGCGCGATCCCCGCCGTCCCGAGCCGCCCGCCCCGCCCGATCCGGGGCCAGCGCACCACGACCGGGACGAGCAGGGCCAAACCCATGATCGCCGGGTAGCCGACCCGGGCGTACGACGGCAGGAAGCCGAAGCCCAGACAGGCCATCGTCGCCGCCGACCGCCACGGCACCGGCAGCATGCGCCACAGCGCGACCGTGCCGGCGATCAGCGCGCCCGTGCTCGCGGCCGTCGCGGCGGAACCGGCGTGCCCCAGCCACAGCAGCGGCGCGGTCAGCAGTGGGGCCAGCGGGGGATAGCCGTACGTGTAGTCGTAGCCGCCGTCTATGGTCGGGGTCAGGGCGATGCCGTGGCCGAAGAGCCAGGGCCAGGGCCGGCCGTAGACCTGGTGCCCGTGGACCAGTTCCCTGGCGGCCTGTGTGGTCAGGACCGCCTCGTCGCCGCCGTTGTGGTTCAGCGCCCAGGTGCACACGGTGAGCGTCACCGCCGTCACCAGCACCAGCAGGTCCAGGCGGGCCAGGGAGCGGGCCCGGCGGACCGTCAGCGCGAGCACGCCGGTCGCCAGGATCGACGCGTAGCACACGGAGATGGCCGCCGCGAGGACCAGGCGGTGCGTGGCCGCCTGCGTCCACACCGCCCGGGTGCCGATGAAGAGGCTCACGTCGGCGAGGACGGTCAGCACGCGGTGCCACTGCGGGGGTGAGTCCGGGGCGGCGGACACCGCCGACAGTGTCCGCCGGCCGGGTGTCACTCGTTGCGTCTCTGCCAAGTGCACGGGACCGGACGCTAACGGGGGGCGGTGAGCGGGGTGCGGGCGGAGGTGAAGAGTCCGGTGTGAGAGCGGTAAGAAGCCCCGATCCGGCAGGAAACGGCGGAGTTCGGGTCGACTTCTGATATCGCACATATGTTTTTTTGTGGTGCGGTGGAACGGGCGGGGCGGTCGCGCTTCGTGTCGCTGTTGGGCTGAACGGGTGACTTGGCGTAAGAATTGACCGGTGCAGGCAATGAGTGCGAGTCAGGGCGGGGGGAGCCGGTGAACCGATACGACGTCACCGATGAACAGTGGGAGGGGCTCGCCCAGGTCGTGCCGCTGCGGGGCCGGGACGCCTGGCCGTCCGCGGTCGGCCACCGCTCGCTGCCGGACGCGGAGACCGAGACCCGCCGCCGGTTCGTGGTGCTGCGGGTCAATGTGTTCGCCGACGCCCGCGACGTGGCCGAGACGCTCATGGCGGGCGCGCCCGTGCTGCTCGACCTGTCGGGCGCCGAGACCGAGGTCGCCAAGCGCGTCCTGGACTTCAGCACCGGGGTCGTCTTCGGCCTGGGCAGCGGCATGCACCGCGTCGACCGGAACGTCTTCCTGCTCACCCCGCCCGGCACCGAGGTCAGCGGGCTCATGGAGAGCGCGGGCATGTCGGGCACGTGAGCCCGGCGGTCCGTCGCGGACGGATCCGGTCCCCCGATCGTAGGAAGGTCCACGGGAGGTAACGGTTCGCCGTGCCGGCGGAGCCCTACGGTCCGGACATGCCCGTCTTCCCCCCACCCTCCGCCCCCGTCCCGCCCCCCGGGAACGCCGCCCCCGCCCCACACCCCGGAGCACCCCACGCCACCGGGACCGACAGCCCCGCACCGCCTCCGGCAGCGGCCGGTGCCGCCGGGCGGGACCTGTCGTCGCTGCCGGTGGCTCGGGCCGCCGGGCCGGATCCGTCGTCCGGGTCGTCGTCGGCGGCGTCGTCGGCGTGCGGTCCGCCCGGCGCGAGACCTGTCTCCGACCCGCCGGCCGGGGCACTGGGCGGGGCCGCTCACGGAGCAGGGGGAAGGACGCCCCTTTCGTCGGAGCCCGGCCGGGCTGCCGTGAGCGGCCTGCCGGTACCGGCGGCGGGCACCGGCCCGGCCGGCGGGGTGTCCGCGTGGAAGCGGCCGCGGATCACCGAGTTGCGGCTCTCCGCGTTCGCCGGGCACCGGCGCGCCGGGTTTCCGCTCGGGCCGCTCACCTTGTTCGCCGGGCCGAGCGGCAGCGGGAAGTCGACGGCGCTCCAGGCCTACGAGGCGCTGGCCCGGCTCGGGGGCGGCGCGCCGCTCGCGGAGGTGTTCCGGGACCCGGCCGCCTGCGTGCCGGAGCGGGCCCGGCCCGACGCCCAGCGGCGCCGCGGCTTCCGCATCGGCTGTACGGCCGACGGCGCCGAGGGCCCGGTTCGGCTCGACCTCGCGGTGCAGGCGGAACCGGAACTGCGCATCGTGGGCGAGCGGCTGACGGCAGGCGGGCTGGTCCTGCTGGAGACCGCCCTGCGCGATCCGGGCCGCAGCACCGTGCAGGCCGCCTGGCACACGGCGGGCTCGTCACCGGTGACCCGCGCCCCGCTCCCCGACGACCGGCTCGGCACCCCGCTCCTCCCGCTGCGGGTGGCGGGCAAGACGGAGGGACAGCGCCAGGTGCTCGCCGCCGCCGAGCAGATGGTCGTCGCGCTGCGCTCGGTCTTCGCCTGCGATCCCCGGCCCGAGGGCATGCGCGCCGCCGTACCCCTGGGCTCCGGACGGCTCCTGTCCGGCTGCGACAACCTCGCCGACGTCCTGTGGCGCACCCGCGCGGAGTGCGGCCGGCGGCACGCCCACCTGGTCGCCGCGGTGCGCGCCGGCTGCACGGGTCCCGTCGCCGACCTGCTGGCCGAACCGCTGGGCGACGGCACCGTCCGCGCGGTGCTCGACCGCGGCGACGGCATCCGCACGGCACTCGGGCGGCTCGGTGACGGCGAGCTCAGGTACCTGGCCCTGGCCCTGGTCATGCTCACCGGCCCGGGCGTCCTGGACGTCGACCCGCCCGGCGAGGTCCCCGCGGCGCTGCGCTCGCTCACCGTCCTCGCCGACGGTCTGGACCGGGCACTGGACTCCCGGCAGCGGGCGGAACTGCTGCGGCTGGCGGCGTGGACGTGCGGGGCCGGACACATCCGCCTCCTCGGGACGGTCGGGGACGCGTCATGGGCCGCCGGGGCGGAGGGCGTGACGGTGGTACACCTGGAGCCGTGACCGAACGCCTGGACGTGGCGAAACTGCAGCGCCGGCTGGCCGAGTTCGCGGCCGCCCGGAACTGGCAGCCCTACCACACCCCGAAGAACCTCGTGGCCGCCCTCAGCGTGGAGGCCTCCGAACTCGTCGAGATCTTTCAGTGGCTGACGCCCGAGGAGTCGGCCCGCGTCATGGACGACCCCGGCACCGCCCACCGTGTCACGGACGAGGTCGCCGACGTGCTGGCCTACCTGCTCCAGTTGTGCGAGGTGCTCGGCATCGACCCGCTGGCCGCCCTGGACGCCAAGATCGACCGCAACGAGCGGAGGTTCCCCGTGCCGGGGGCGGCGGACGCGTAGACGCGCGGTACCCGGGGTCGAAGACCCCGCGGAAGATCCCTTTCCGTTATTACTCTGCGGAGTCAAAAAGCTCGCCGAATCCGAATTGTTGTCCAGAGATTTCCGCCTTCCTCTGGCTTTACGTCTCAGTGACTCTCACTCTGGGTAGTGAACAGGATGAGTTCCGGCGGACGGACGGGGGCAGCGTATGGACGCGGTGCGGCTCATCGTGACGAGCAGGCGTGCCCTGGCGGCCGGCGGCGAGCCGGCCCAGACCCTGACGGAGGTGTGGCAGGCGCAGGCCCTGGCCCAGGCGATCGGCAGCCGTCTCGCGGTCTCCGGCCCGCCGGAGCTGCGGGGCGAGGCCCTGGGACTGACCGAGCTGGCGGGCCGGGGCTGCGGCGTCCTGGACACGCCGGCCCTGGACCCCGGCGACCTGCGCGCCGCCCAGCTGACCGAGCTGGACGACGCCCGCCAGGCCCTGCTGTGCCTCGGCGGCCTGCTCGGCGAGGTCGGCATAGCCCTCGTCGGCATCGCCAGCGCCGCGGCCGACGAGGCGACGTACTGGCAGTGCATGGAGGCGATCGACGCGGCGGACGAGTCCCGGGACCGCGTCCTGGAGATGCTCAGGAAGCTGGCGGCGAGGGAGAGGGAGGCGGCGGCGCTGGCGGAGAGGGAGGCGGGCTGACCGGCGACGGAAGATCCGCGTCCGGCCGGTGCGGTCGACGGGGCGACCGGCGTGCAGGATGGACGTATGGACCTTCGAATCTTCACCGAGCCCCAGCAGGGGGCCTCCTACGACACCTTGCTCACCGTGGCGAAGGCCACCGAGGACCTCGGGTTCGACGCCTTCTTCCGCTCCGACCACTACCTCCGCATGGGCGACGTGGACGGCCTCCCCGGCCCCACCGACGCCTGGATCACCCTGGCCGGCCTCGCCCGCGAGACCCGGCGGATCCGCCTCGGCACGCTGATGACCGCCGGCACCTTCCGGCTGCCCGGCGTGCTGGCCATCCAGGTCGCCCAGGTCGACCAGATGTCCGGCGGCCGGGTGGAACTCGGCATCGGCGCGGGCTGGTACGAGGAGGAGCACACGGCGTACGGCATCCCCTTCCCGAAGGAGAAGTTCGCCCGCCTCGAGGAACAGCTGGCGATCGTCACCGGGCTGTGGCGGACCGGGCTCGGCGACACCTTCGACTTCCACGGCACCTACTACGACCTCACCGACTCGCCCGCGCTGCCCAAGCCCGCCCAGCAGCGGATCCCGGTACTGATCGGCGGACAGGGCGCGAGCCGCACCCCGAGGCTGGCCGCCCGGTACGCCGACGAGTTCAACATGCCGTTCGCCTCGGTCGAGGACAGCGAACAGCAGTTCGGCCGGGTGCGCGCCGCCGCCGAGGCGGCCGGCCGCCGCCCCGACGAGCTGACGTACTCCAACGCCCTCGTCGTCTGCGTCGGCAAGGACGACCACGAGGTCGCCCGCAGGGCCGCCGCCATCGGCCGTGAGGTCGACGAGCTGAAGACCAACGGCCTGGCGGGCACCCCCTCCGAGGTCGTCGACAAGATCGGCCGGTACGCCGGGATCGGCTCCCGCCGGATCTACCTCCAGGTCCTCGACCTCGCCGACCTGGACCACCTGGAGCTGATCTCCAGCCAGGTCCAGTCCCAGCTGTCGTAGCGGCCCGGCCCACCGGTCCGAAAAGCCCGTACGGCGTGGACCATCCTTATCCGGCGGCCGAGGACGGTTACTACCACCGGCGTCAGGAGGAGTCCGGCGACCAGCCCATGGAATGGCCCGAGTGGCCGCCGACCAGTGCGCGGCCCTGACTGTCCCCGGTCCCGGTACGCCGCCTCCGCTCGGTCGGCGTGTCAAGGGCGTACCCGCGGGTAGCGCCGGATTCGCTCGAGAAGGACTCAGAGATGACGGGACCGCGCCTTGGTTCGACAGGCGCGGTCCCCTGAACTTCCCCCGGTCAGCTGGTCCAGTCGATGTGGACGTCGGTGGCGTTGGAGAACTTCCACCAGCCGCTGCCGGTGTGCGTCCACTTCTTCGGGATGCCGGAGTAGGCGCCCCAGTAGCTGGTGCCACTGGGGATGTAGATGGCGTCGATGTCCACGAGCTGTGGTGCCCCGTAGATGCTGTGGGGCTTGGCGTAGGCGACGGACGCGCAGTGGTCCTCGGACTGGTAGCTCTGGTCGGAGCCCGGAGCGTTCCAGTCGAGGCAGACCTTCACCTTGTGCGTGGTGTTGTTGAAGACCGTCCCGCAGACGATGCCGGCGCGGCAGCCGCCCATGAGATGGACGTCACCGGAGTCCGCCGCGTGGGCGGGCGTGACGGCGAGTGCGGTGGCGAACAGCGCGCCGGCACCGATGGCGGTGCCGAGTCGGGTGCGCAGATGCATGATTGACCTCTCGTACCTTCACTGCGCCGCTTGGTGGGGCGGCGCGGTTCCCCGTTTCGCCGTGGACCTGCCGGTGCACGGCGTGATCGAGACTGCCGAACCCTGCAACTGCGCCACAAGGCTTCCGCGTCCCTGTCGGGGAAAGGGATGAAACGACCACTCCCACCTGCGCCGACGGGGCGCGCTGGGACGCCGAAATGGGATGATCATGGGGTTACCGGGGACACCGGAGCTAGCCGGGCGCCTGCATGAGCTGAAGGAGCGCAGCGCCCGCAGCTACGCCGACCTTGCGGCCGACTGCGGCATCAGCACCTCCACTCTGCACCGCTACTGCCGGGGCCAGGTCCTGCCGGACAGCTACGGTCTGGTGGAACGCATCGCCCGCGCCTGCGGCGCCGAACGCGCCGAATTGGCCGAACTGTACCGGCTGTGGGAACGTGCCGACGCGGTCCGGTCGGCGGCACGCCAGGCGTCGGCCGCCGAGACCTCCACCATCGCCGGGAGCAACAACGCGGCGCACGGCGCCGGACCCACGCTCCCGTCCCCCGTCCGCCCGTCTCGGCCGCCCCGCCAACAGACTCGGCTGCTGCGGTGGTTCGCGGCTCTGGGCTGTCTGCTGATCGTGGTGACGCTCAGCACGACCGCATCCTCCCCCACATGGCACACCGGCCGAACCACGGCGCAGGACGTGTCGGGGCCGACCTGGTCGCAGTACCCGGCGACGGTGCCGGGCGCGTTCTACGGGGTGACTATGAACAACAGCAGCGGGGAGATGCCTGACTTCCGGGTGGGTGCCGTACGGCTGTGGGACAGCGAGACCCGCTGGGCGCAGGTCGAACCCGCGCGCGGGCGGTATGACTGGCGAGTGCCGGACCGACTGGTCGACGGCGCCCGAAAGGCCCGTCTGCCGGTCCTGTACACATTCGGCGGCACCCCCTCCTGGGCGGCTCCCGACGCTCCGCTGGGCCCCTACTTCGACGGCTCCCGTGCCGCCCCGCCCGACAATCTCGATGACTGGGTACGCTTCACCCGGGCCGTCGCGACCCGGTACGCGGGCCGGATCACGGCGTACGAACTGTGGGTGCTCGCCCCCTCCCCGCACTTCTTCACCGGCGACGCCGCGACGCTCGCCCGGATGACCCAGCGGGCCGGTGCCGTGATCCGGCAGGCCGACCCGGACGCGACGGTGGTGTGCCCGTCGATCGGGGATCTGTGGGAGCCAGCCTCGCAGCGGTTCCTGCGCGACTTCGCCGCGGCCGGCGGGTACCAGGCCTGCGACGTCGCCGGAGTGAAGCTCTACCCCCGCAGGGACGGCGATCCGCCGGAGAGCTTCGTCCGCCTCGCCCAGGTGATCGACCGCACCTTCCACACGGCCGGAGTCCGGCCCCGCCTGTGGAACACCGGGACGACGTACCGCATCCCCGAAGACAGGCCCCTGAGCCGGGCCCGCGCCGTCGCCTACGCGACCCGCTTCTACCTGATCGGCATGTACCTGCGCTATGACCGCATGTACTTCTACAACTGGGGCGGCACCAAGATCCCGCTCGTCCTGCAGGCCGCCGGAGGCGCACCGACCGCTGCGGCCAGAGCTGTGGACACGCTGCAGCGCTGGCTGGCCGGGGCCCGCATCACTGCCTGCGGCCAAGGACCCTCGGACGGACTGCCGGACCGGGTGTGGGAGTGCCGGTACCTGCTCACAGCCGCCTCCGATCACCCGGCGGGACCGGCCGTCGTCCGCTGGACTGAGTCCGGGACCGCGCTCATGCCCGCCGACCGCGGCGCCCATACCGTACGGTCGCTGGACGGCACTTCAGTCCCGGCCCCGGCAAGGCTGAGGATCACCGAACAGCCGCAGCTGATCACCCTGTCTGCTGAGGTCGGCAGCGACGTACGGCCTTGGTGACACGCCGGGCTAGTGTCCTGAGTCATTAATTCGTGTGCAGTATGCGTCGAGGATGTCGTCTGCGGTCTTCGTCCAGACGAACGGCTTGGGGTTCGTGTTCCACTCGTTGATCCAGCCGCGGATGTCCCGTTCGAGTTCGACGACGCTGCGGTGGGCCGAGCGGCGGAGTTTGCGGCAGGTCAGCTCGGCGAACCAGCGCTCCACGAGGTTGAGCCAGGACGCCGAGGTGGGGGTGAAGTGCAGATGGAAGCGGGGGTGACGCAGCACCCACTTCTTGACCGGCTCGGTCTTGCGGGTGGCGTAGTCGTCCAGGACCAGGTGGAGTTCGACCCGGCGGCTCCACGTCGACACCGGGGACCCGGGGTCGGTGCGGGCGGGCGTCGACTGGTGGCTGGAGATGACCGGCCGGGGCGGGGAGGGCATGGTCGTCAAGCCGGTGGGCGCGGTGGTGCGGAACGAGGAGGGCCGGCTGGTCCAGCCGGGCGTCAAGTGCCGGGGCCGCGAGTACCTGCGGATCGTCTACGGCCCGGAGTACACGCGCCCCGAGAACCTCGCCCGCCTGCGCAACCGCTTCCTGAACCACAAGCGGTCCCTGGCGATCCGCGAGTACGCGCTGGGCCTGGAGGCCCTGGACCGGCTCGCGGACGGTGAGCCGCTGTGGCGGGTGCACGAGGCGGTGTTCGGCGTGCTGGCGCTGGAGTCGGAGCCGGTGGACCCCCGGCTGTGAGTGTCCCGGAACACCCTTGTGTCGCGCAGGTCGCCGTCCATATGGTGAACAGCCGCAAGGCGCAAGGGTGTTCGAAGTGACGCGTCCCTGGGGAGTGGACATGGAGATCAAGAAGGTCGTCGTGCGCGAGGACCGGAGCACCAGCCGCCGGCCGGCCATCCTGGAGAAGAGACCGACCCGCTGACCGGGCGGACGGCGGACAACGGCATGCGTGTTCACCTGGTGACGATGCCGTGGCATCCGATCGACCTTCCCTCACTGCAACTGGGCCTGCTGCACCGGCTGGTGCGGCAGGCCCGGCCGCGTGACGAGGTGACGGAGTTCCACGGTTCGCTGCGCTGGGCGGAGTTCCTGCTGGAGCGCTCCGGCGGGCGGCTGCGGCCCGGCGACTACGTGGAGGTCGGCAGCGACTCGATCTTCCACGGTCTCGGCGACTGGGTCTTCTCCGGCGTCCTGTACGACGACCCCGACTGGGGGACCGCACGGCTGCGGGACTACGCGGCCGCGCGGGGCGTCTTCATCGACACCGCCCTCGCCATGCGCCCGTACGCGGCGGAGTTCGTCGCCGGGTGCGCGACCGAGGTACTGGCGGCCGAGCCCGATGTCGTCGGGTTCACCACCACCTTCATGCAGAACGTCGCCTCGCTCGCCCTGGCGCGTGAGCTCAAGCGCCGCCGCCCCGGACTCGCCGTGGTCTTCGGCGGCAGCAACTGCGACGGCCCCATGGGGCACGCCCTGCACCGCAACCACCCGTTCGTGGACCATGTGGTGCGCGGCGAGGGCGAGTACGCCTTCCCGGCCCTGTTGCGCCACCTGGACGACGGCACCCGGCCCGTGGACGTCCCCGGCCTGTGCTGGTGGGACGGCCCCGCCTCCCGCGCCAACCCGGAGGCCCGGCGCACGGTGGCCCCGGCCGACATCCCCTCGCCCGACTACGACCAGTGGCAGGCCGTGATGGAGGCCTCCCCGGTCGTGGAGTACGTCCACCCGAAGCTGGTGGTCGAGGGGGCGCGGGGCTGCTGGTGGGGCGAGAAGCACCACTGCACCTTCTGCGGGCTCAACGGCACCTCCATGGCCTTCCGCGCCAAGCCGGGGGAGCGGCTGTGGCAGGAGATCGACCGGCTGGTCCGGCGTCATCGCATCCTGGACGTCGTCACGGTCGACAACATCATCGACATGGCGTACTTCCGGGACTTCCTGCCCCGGGTCGTCGACAGCGGCTGGGACCTGCGACTGCACTACGAGGTCAAGTCCAACCTCACCCGCGACCAGCTCGGCCTCCTCGGCCGCTCCGGCACGGTGCACATCCAGCCCGGCATCGAGAGCCTGGGCAGCAGGGTCCTCGACCTCATGGACAAGGGGGTCACCGGAGCCCGCAACGTGCGCACCCTCAGGGAGTGCGAGAACCACTCGCTCACCTGCTCCTGGAACCTCCTCTACGGTTTCCCGGGCGAGAGAGCCGAGGACTACGACCCGGTGATCGACCAGCTCCCGGCCCTCGTCCACCTCCAGCCGCCCAGCGGTGCCCACCGCATCCAGCTGGAGCGGTTCAGCCCGCACTTCACCGATCCGGAGCTGGGCTTCGGCAAGCGGCGCCCGGCGGCGATGTACCAGCACGTCTACGACCTCCCCGAGGGCGAACTCACCGACCTGGTCTACCTGTTCGACACCGAGGATGCGGGCATCGGCGGCGCGGTCGAGCGGCGTCTGAAGGAGGCGGTCGCCGCGTGGCGGGCCGGGCACCCGCACTCCCGCCTGGAGTACGAGGAGAGCCGTGAGGAGGAGGGAGCCCTCCTGGTCCACGACCGCCGGCACGGCCGCCCGCACACCACCCACCGCTTCACCGGCTGGGCCGCGGCCGCCCTGCGCCGGCTGGAGGACGGCCGCACCGAGCCCGCCCTGCACCGGCTGCTGGGGAGGGACGGTCACGAGGTTCCCGCCGGCGTGCTCGGCGACTGGCTCCGGCGGGCCCTCGCCGTGGGCCTGGTGTTCCGTGACGGCCGGACGTACGTCTCCCTGCCCACCTGGGACACGCCGGTCCGGCTGCCCGACGGCGCGGGGGTGGGCCCATGACCGGGCTGCCCGCCGCCGTACCGCACCGGGTCACCGGGCGCCGGGTCGAGGTGAGCGAGCCGCTGCGGCTGGGTGCGGGAGGCCGGGAGACGGCGCAGGCGGTGCGGTTCCTGCGGGAGTGCCAGGGGCTGGGACTGACCGTCGCCTGGGAGGCGGCCGGGGCGGGGATGCCGTACGACGTGGCAGCCCTGCGCCACCTGCCGCCCCCGGCGGAGCACCCGGGCGAGCGGCCCGAGGCCGCCGACTGGCGGGCCCGCCACCGCCACGGGCTGCTCTACCACCGGCGCGGCCCGGACTTCGTCACCGTCCTGGACCGCAGACAGTCCGGCGGCGCGGCCCGGCTCACCCTCGACCACCCCGAGCTGGTCGCCGCCTTCCACACGCTGCTGGAGCCCACGCCCCTCGGTGAACTGCCCCCCGCCCGGCTGACGGCCGCCGGCCTGCTGGCCGCCGAACGGCTGGTCCTGGTCACCGGCGGCTGGGCGGTGACCCTGCCGCCCCGCATCCGGCGCTGGCCCGTGCCCTGCACCGCCGTGTGAGGACCGGCGTCAGCCCCTCAGCGGCAGCCCCTCGGCGGCAGTCGGTGTTCGCAGCTGCCCCTGCACGGCCGTGTCAGGGCCGGTGTCAGCCCACCAGCCGCAGCCGCCGCTCGCAGACGCCGACCCGGACCGTCTGGCCCCAGGTGAGCTCCAGCGCGTCGCTCTCGATGCCGTCGCCGAACGCGATGAGACGGTCGGACTCGACGGTGACCGACAGGGCGGCGGACGCCCGGAGTTCCCCGGCGACCAGGGACGTCCCCGTGGCGGGGGAGGGCCAGGCCTCCCGGACGAACCACACCAGGCGGTCCTCGGCCGGCGCGGGCAGGGCGAGGCGGCTGCCCCGCTCCTGCCACACCGACCGCAGCCACCCGGTCGCCCCCGTCCCCGTGCCCACCAGCACCCCGGAGGAGGCCTGGGCCTCGACGACACCCCCGTCGCCGTCGAGGCCCAGGCGGTAGCGGGCCGTCTGGTGGCCGGCCGCCCCGAGGTAGATCTCGTTGAGCGCGACCAGCCGCTGGGTGTCGTCGGCGACGGCCTCGACCATCGTGAGCTCCTCGGCGCCGGTGCCGCGGGCCGGGACGCCCGGCAGCAGGGCCGCGGCGTCCTCGGGCCGGTGCCGCACCAGCACCCCCGGATTGCGGCCGGGGTCGGTGTCGATGCCCACCACCGGCTGGCCGGTGAGGTACTTGGCAGCGTTCGCCACCAGCCCGTCCTGGCCGACCACCACGACCACGTCCTCCGGAGCGAAGAGGAAGCGGTCCAGGTCGGCCCGCTCGACCGTGGTCTGGCGCCAGGTCAGCGGCACCGCCGAGGCGACCTCGGCCAGCGCCCGCCGGGTGCGCCGGTGGCGGTCGGCCACTTCCGCGACGTCCCGGCCCCGGGAGGAGAGGAAGAAGGCGGCCTGCCCGTGCGTGCCGTGCCGGGCCAGCAGTTCCTCGTACTCCGTGGTGCGGTGGACCAGCACGGCGCGCGGGGCGAGGCTCACGCCGGCTCCCCGGTCCCCAGCCTGGCGAGCAGGCCGGTCAGCACGTCCGGCGACACCGTCACGCTGTCGATCCGCGGCAGGTTCTCGGCCAGCCGGGTCCCCGTGAGGGCGTGCAGGGTCGCGACATCGACCTCCGCGTGCACCCGCAGCCAGGCCGCCTGGGCCTCGGCCCGTGCCGCGCCGACCTCCCGCGCGCCCTCGGCCTCCGCGCGGGCCAGCCGTACCGACCGCGCGGCCTCGGCCTCGGCGAGCTTCACCGTGCGCGCCGCCTCCGCCTGGGCCCGTACCGCGTCCGCCGCCGCGTGCTCCTCGGCCTCACGGCGGGTGTTGGTGCCACGCTGCTCGACCAGTTGCTCCTCGCGGCGGGCCAGTTCGATCTGGCTGGCGAGTTCGTTCTCGGCGATCGCCCGCTCCCGCTCGACGGCCACCGCCCGCCGTTCGTAGGTCGCCCGGTCGGCCTCCTGCTGGATCTGCTCGCGCGCCGGTGTCCGCAGGGCCCGCTCCACCTCCGGCTCGGGCCGCAGCGCCACCACCCGGACGGCGACGACCTCGATGCCGGTCGCCGGGAGCCGCGGCTCCGCGCCCAGGCCCGCCGCGATCCTCTCGCGCACCGCCGTCACGCCGTCGACGAGGGCGGCCGCCAGCGGGGTGCGGGCCAGCACGTCCAGGGCGTGCTGCTGGGCCGTCTCGGTCAGCAGGGTGCCCAGCTGCTCCAGCGGGGCGCCCCGCCACACGCCGGTGTCCGGGTCTATGGAGAAGTCGAGCCGGGCGGCGGCCACGGCCGGGTCGCTGATCCGGTAGGTCACCGTCGCCTGCACCGCCACGTCCTGGAAGTCGGCGGTGCGGGCGTGGAAGGTCATCGCCAGTTCCCGGTCGTCCACCGGCACCTCGGACAGCGCGGCGGTCAGCGAGCGGTACCAGAAGCTGAGCCCCGGGCCGTCGTGCACGAGCGTGCCCGAGCGGTGGTGCCGGATGTGCGCCGTCGGGGCGCCGCGCAGGTGGCGCCAGCCCAGGCGCCGGGTGATGTCGGCCATCGGACCCCCTCATTCCTTTTCGTCATGGAGACGATAATCGGTCGGCCCACTTGTCGTCAATAGGACGAGAACAAGAAACCGCGATGCGAGGGCTAAACGAGAAGGCGGTGGCCAGGATGGAGGCATGGGATTCCACGTCGACTCCGAGGCCGGGCGGCTGCGCCGCGTCATCCTGCACCGGCCGGATCTGGAGCTCAAAAGGCTCACCCCCAGCAACAAGGACGCCCTCCTCTTCGACGACGTCCTCTGGGTGCGCCGGGCGCGCGCCGAGCACGACGGGTTCGCCGACGTGCTGCGCGACCGCGGCGTCACCGTCCATCTCTTCGGCGACCTGCTGGCCGAGACCCTGGATGTCCCCGAGGCCAGATCGCTCGTCCTGGACCGGGTCTTCGACGAGAAGGAGTACGGCCCCCTCGCCACCGACCACCTGCGCGCCGCGTTCGAGACGCTGCCCGCGTCCGAGCTGGCCGAGGCGCTGATCGGCGGCATGACCAAACGGGAGTTCCTCGAGGCGCACACGGAGCCGACCTCCGTCCGCTTCCACGTGATGGAGCTGGACGACTTCCTGCTCGGCCCCCTGCCCAACCACCTGTTCACCCGGGACACCTCCGCCTGGATCTACGACGGGGTCGCCATCAACGCCATGCGGCTGCCCGCCCGGCAGCGCGAGACCGTGCACTTCGAGGCGATCTACCGGCACCACCCGCTGTTCCGCGACGAGACGTTCCGCGTCTGGTCCCGGGGGCAGTCCGACTACCCGTCCACCATCGAGGGCGGCGACGTCCTGGTGATCGGCAACGGCGCGGTCCTCGTCGGGATGAGCGAGCGCACCACCCCGCAGGCCGTGGAGATGCTCGCGCACAAGCTGTTCGCGGCCGGCTCGGCGAGCACGATCGTGGCCCTGGACATGCCCAAGCGGCGCGCCTTCATGCACCTCGACACCGTGATGACCATGGTGGACGGCGACACGTTCACCCAGTACGCCGGCCTCGGCATGCTCCGCTCGTACACCATCGAGCCGGGCGCCGGGGACAGGGAACTCAAGGTCACCGACCATCCGGCCGAGCACATGCACCGCGCGATCGCCGCCGCGCTGGGGCTGAGCGAGATCCGGGTGCTCACCGCCACCCAGGACGTGCACGCGGCCGAGCGGGAGCAGTGGGACGACGGCTGCAACGTCCTCGCCGTCGAGCCCGGGGTCGTCGTCGCCTACGAGCGCAACGCCACCACCAACACCCACCTGCGCAAGCAGGGCATCGAGGTGATCGAGATCCCGGGCAGCGAGCTGGGGCGGGGCAGGGGCGGGCCGCGCTGCATGAGCTGCCCCGTCGAACGCATGGCTGTATAGAAATGTGGAATGTCGTATAGACTTCCAGTGTCCTGTTCCCGTCCCCCTCCGGAGCGCCCCCATGGCGACAGTCCCGACCGCCCTCGCCGGCCGCCACTTCCTCAAGGAGCTGGACTTCACCGAGGAGGAGTTCCGCGGTCTGGTCGAGCTGGCCGCCGAGCTGAAGGCCGCCAAGAAGGCGGGAACCGAGACGCGGTACCTGAGCGGGAAGAACATCGCGCTGATCTTCGAGAAGACCTCGACGCGCACCCGCTGCGCCTTCGAGGTGGCCGCCGCCGACCAGGGCGCCACCACGACGTACCTCGACCCCTCCGGCTCGCAGATCGGGCACAAGGAGTCGGTGAAGGACACCGCCCGCGTGCTGGGCCGCATGTTCGATGCCATCGAGTACCGGGGCGACAGTCAGGCGAACGTCGAGGAACTCGCCGCGTACGCCTCGGTCCCCGTCTACAACGGCCTCACCGACGACTGGCACCCCACCCAGATGCTCGCCGACGTGCTCACCATGACCGAGCACTGCGCCAAGCCGCTCGACCGGATCGCCTTCGCCTACCTCGGTGACGCGCGCTTCAACATGGGCAACTCCTACCTGGTCACCGGCGCCCTGCTGGGCATGGACGTGCGGATCGTGGCGCCCGGGAAGTACTGGCCCGCGCAGGACGTCGTCGCTCACGCCCGCGAGCTCGCCGAGCGCAGCGGCGCCCGCATCACCCTCACCGAGCAGGTCGACGAGGGCGTCGCCGGCGCCGACTTCGTCGCCACCGACGTCTGGGTGTCCATGGGCGAACCCAAGGAGGTCTGGGCCGAGCGGATCGCCGCGCTGTCGCCGTACGCGGTGACCATGGACGTGCTGCGCGCCACCGGCAACCCGGACGTGAAGTTCCTGCACTGCCTGCCGGCCTTCCACGACCTCGGCACCAAGGCCGGCCGCGAGATCCACGAGACCTACGGCCTGGCCTCCCTGGAAGTGACGGACGAGGTCTTCGAGTCGGCGCACTCGGTCGTCTTCGACGAGGCCGAGAACCGGCTGCACACCATCAAGGCCGTCCTCGTCGCCACCCTGGCCTGATCCACCCCTTCCGGGGTCACGCGGGACGCCGCTGGGCGGGCAGCACGGGCAGCCTGAACCACACCGCCTTGCCCGCGCCGGTGGGCCGGTGCCCGCAGGCCGAGCTGAGGGCGCGGATCAGCAGCAGCCCGCGCCCGCCCTCCTGCCAGGGGTCGGGCGCCTCGACGACGGCCCGGGTGAGGTGGCCGGGCGGCGCCGGATCCGGGTCGTGCACCTCGACCCGGCAGCCGGTGGGCGCGATCTCCACCACCAGTTCGATCGGACCGGTGCCCGCGGCGTGTTCCACGGCGTTGGCCACCAGCTCCGCCGTGAGCAGCTCCGCGGTGTCGCAGTCGGCCGCGTGCTCCTGCTCGGCCAGCGCCGTACGGACCAGCGCGCGGGCCACGGGCACCGCGGCGGCGGTGTGCGGCAGCGCGACGCGCCAGGAGGCGGGGGCTGAGGGGCGTTCGTACAAGGCGGGTCCGTTCATGGCGCAGGTGGTCCTGCTTTCAACCGTATGCATGGTACGGGGCCCGGCCGCAGACTCCCTCGACGGGCACCGCAGGGAGCCTTCGGCCCCCGGTACCAGGCGGCTTACCCAGGCCGGTGCCCGGCCTCCCGCGCCGAGTCGCGCTGTTACCGGAGTGTCGACTTCCTGTGACCGCTGTGACCGGATGTGATCGGACGCGGGCCCGCCGGGCCGCCCGACTCTGTCGCGTGCTCCTGACGACAGTCACAAACGAGTGATAACTTCGTGGGACAGAGCCAGCATGCGTCACGTGGCACCGCCGCCCCGGGAGGCCGCACGTCATGAGTCCCTTCACCGGCTCCGCCGCCCGCACCGCCCACTGGGAGCACCTGCGCGTCGCGCGCGCGGACGGGGTCGCCACCGTCACCCTGGCCCGCCCCGACAAGCTCAACGCCCTCACCTTCGGCGCCTACGCCGACCTGC
The DNA here is from genome assembly GCF_040610035.1 of Streptomyces sp. NPDC004542. Classification (NCBI taxonomy): domain Bacteria; kingdom Bacillati; phylum Actinomycetota; class Actinomycetes; order Kitasatosporales; family Streptomycetaceae; genus Streptomyces; species Streptomyces sp. NPDC004542. The sequence continues at coordinate 17,581 of NZ_JBEXLP010000062.1, read as the reverse complement.
GCGACCTGCTCGCCGAGCTGTCCCGCGAACGGTCGGTCCGGGCCCTGCTGCTGGCCGGCGAGGGCCGCGGGTTCTGCTCCGGCGGCGACGTCGACGAGATCATCGGCGCCACCCTCGCCATGGACACCGCCCAGCTGCTCGACTTCAACCGGATGACCGGGCAGGTCGTGCGGGCCGTACGGGAGTGCCCCTTCCCGGTGGTCGCGGCCGTGCACGGGGTGGCGGCGGGCGCGGGAGCCGTGCTCGCCCTCGCCGCCGACTTCCGGGTCGCCGACCCGTCGGCCCGCTTCGCCTTCCTCTTCACCCGGGTCGGTCTGTCCGGCGGAGACATGGGCGCGGCCTACCTGCTGCCGCGGGTCGTCGGCCTCGGCCACGCCACCCGCCTGCTGATGCTGGGCGAGCCCGTGCGGGCACCCGAGGCCGAGCGGATCGGCCTGATCAGCCAGCTGACCGCGGAGGGCCACGCGGACGAGGCGGCGCTGGCCCTCGCCCGCCGCCTCGCCGGCGGCCCGGCCCTGGCCCACGCGCAGACCAAGGCCCTGCTCACGGCCGAACTGGACATGCCCCTGGCGGCGGCGGTCGAGCTGGACGCCTCCACCCAGGCACTCCTGATGAACGGCGAGGACTACGCGGAGTTCCACGCGGCGTTCACCGAGAAGAGGCCGCCGACATGGCAAGGGCGGTGACCGTGCCGTCCCCGGGGGCGCGGGGAACCGCGCGACGAGCCGCCACGGACCCGCGGCCGCCCGCGATGACCGGCCCTCCCCGGCGCATCGCGGTCATCGGCGGCGGCCCCGGCGGCCTCTACGCGGCAGCCCTCCTCAAACGCCTGGACCCCGCCCGCGAGATAACCCTCTGGGAACGCAACGCCCCCGACGACACCTTCGGCTTCGGAGTCGTCCTCTCCGACGAGACCCTCGGAGGTATCGAGCACGCCGACCCCGTCGTCCACCAAGCCCTCCGGCAGGAGTTCGTCCGCTGGGACGACATCGACATCGTCCACCGCACCACCCGCCAGACCTCCGGAGGGCACGGCTTCGCCGCCCTGGGCAGAAAACGCCTCCTGGAGATCCTGCACCAGCGGTGCCGCGACCTCGGCGTGGAGCTGCGCTTTCGCAGCGAAGCCCCCTGTCCGGCCCGGCTCTCCGAGGTGTACGACCTCGTCGTCGCCGCCGACGGCGTGCACAGCGCCACCCGCGAGGCCTACGCCCATGTGTTCCGGCCCCGGGTGGCCACGCACCGCTGCCGTTACCTGTGGCTCGCCGCCGACTTCGCGTTCGACGCCTTCCGCTTCGAGATCGCCGAGACCGAGCACGGCGTGATGCAGCTGCACGGCTATCCGTACGCGGCCGACGCCTCCACCGTGATCGTGGAGATGCGCGAGGAGGTGTGGCGGGCCGCCGGTCTCGCGGAGGCGGACGAGCAGCGGTCCGTCGAGCGCTGCGCCGAGCTCTTCGCCGGCGCACTCGGCGGCCGCCCGCTGCGTTCCGACAACTCGGCCTGGACCACCTTCCGCACGGTCGTCAACGACCGCTGGTCCTGCGGCAACGTCGTCCTCCTCGGCGACGCCGCCCACACCGCCCACTTCTCCATCGGCTCCGGCACCAAGCTCGCCGTCGAGGACGCCCTCGCGCTCGCCGCCTGCCTGACGGAGCGGCCCACGACGGCCGAGGCGCTGGCCGCGTACGAGGCGGAGCGCAGGCCCGTCGTCGCCTCCACCCAGCGCGCCGCCCGGGCCAGCCTCCAATGGTTCGAGAACCTGTCGCTGTACCTCGGCCAGCCGCCCCGCCAGTTCGCCTTCAACCTGCTCACCCGCAGCCGCCGGGTCACCCACGACAACCTGCGGCTGCGCGACGCCCGCTTCACCGGGGCCGTGGAGCGCGAGTTCGGCTGCCCGCCCGGCACGCCCCCGATGTTCACCCCGTTCCGGCTGCGCGGCCTGACCCTGCGCAACCGGGTCGTCGTCTCACCCATGGACATGTACTCGGCCAGGGACGGCGTCCCCGGCGACTTCCACCTCGTCCACCTCGGCTCCCGGGCCCTCGGCGGAGCCGGGCTGGTGATGAGCGAGATGGTGTGCGTGAGCGAGGAGGGCCGGATCACCCCCGGCTGCACGGGCCTGTACACCGGCAGGCAGACCGAGGCCTGGCGGCGGATCACCGACTTCGTGCACGCGCAGGCCCCGGGCACCGCGATCGGCGTGCAGCTCGGCCACTGTGGCCGCAAGGGCTCCACCCGGCTGATGTGGGAGGGCATCGACGAACCGCTGCCCGACGGCAACTGGCCGCTCGTGGCGGCCTCCCCACTGCCGTACGCACCGGGCAGCCAGCCCCCGCGCGAGCTCTCCCGCGCCCAGCTGACCGACATCCGCGAGCAGTTCGCGGCCGCCGCCTGCCGGGCCGCCCGCGCCGGTTTCGACCTGCTCGAACTGCACTGCGCGCACGGCTATCTGCTCTCCGGCTTCCTCTCCCCGCTGACCAACCGGCGCGAGGACGCCTAAGGCGGCCCGCTGGAGCGGCGGCTGCGCTTCCCGCTGGAGGTGTTCGACGCGGTACGCGGGGTGTGGCCGCAGGAGAGGCCCATGACCGTGCGGATCTCCGCCACCGACTGGGCGGAGGGCGGCACCACCGCCGAGGACGCCGTCGAGATCGCCCGCGCCTTCGCCGCGCACGGCGCCGACGCGATCGACGTCTCGACCGGGCAGGTGGTCGCCGAGGAGCGGCCGGAGTACGGGCGGTCGTACCAGACACCGTTCGCGGACCGCATCCGGAACTCGGTGGGCGTCCCGGTGATCGCGGTCGGCGCGATCTCCTCCTGGGACGACGTCAACTCGCTGATCCTGGCGGGCCGCACGGACCTGTGCGCGCTGGCCCGCCCGCACCTGTACGACCCGCACTGGACGCTGCACGCGGCCGCGGAACAGGGGTACGAGGGGCCCGGCGTCCGGTGGCCCGCACCGTACCGGGCGGGCAGCAGACCGCCGCAGACCGGACGCACGGACGCCCCCAGGCCCCGGCTCACCCTGCGGAGCTGACCTCCGCCCGGCCCACGGTGGGCCTGGGACCGTCCGCCGGGCCGGTCAGGACGAACGCGCCCGCGCTGCGGGAGACCGCGTGGTCACCCGGGGCCGGCGCGGTGTCGGCGTACGGCGCGATCACCGGGACCAGGGACAGCATGCCGTTGCGCGCCGGCACCGCGGACCGCACGTCCCGCTCGCCGCTCACCTCGGCCGGGGCGGCGACGTGCCCCTCCAGGCCGGGCGTCCCGCTCTTCTCGTGCCCGGCCCGGCCCGGTCCGGACCGCGTCGCGGCTGTTGGCGGCGCGTGGTGTGGCAGGTGTCACACTCCGGCGAAGACCGCCCCGGCGTCCCTGAGCCGCTCGTGCAGCCCCCGGAACACCCCCGCCGACCGCGCCCCCGGCCAGTCGGCGGGCAGCAGCCGGGCGGGCAGGCCGGGGTCGGTGTAGGGCAGGTGGCGCCAGGAGTCGAGGGCGAGCAGGTAGTCGTGGTACGCCTCCTCGGCAGGGGTGTCCGAGCGCCGCTCCCAGGCCCGCAGTACGGGTGCGTGCACATCGAGGAACGCCTCGTGCGCCTTGGCGATCGCCGCCAGGTCCCACCAGCGGGCGACCGCCTCCACGGTGGGCGCGAAGCCCAGGTGCTCGCCGCGGAAGAAGTCGACGTAGGCGTCGAGCCCGAGGCGCTGCAGGGTGTGCCGGGTCTCCTCGTGCAGCCGCGCCGGTGCGATCCACACCCCGGGCGCCGCCGTGCCGAAGCCCAGGCCGGCCAGCCGGGAGCGCAGCACGTGCCGCTTCTGCCGCTCCGACTCCGGCACCGAGAACACCGCGAGCACCCAGCCCTCGTCCTCGGGGGCCGCCGTGGCGTAGACGCGCCGGTCGCCGTCGTCCAGCAGCTGCACGGCCTCGGGCGAGAGCTCGTACCCGGCCGCGCCCCCGGCGGTGCGGGCCGGCAGCAGCAGCCCGCGCCGTTTCAGGCGCGACACCGACGAGCGCACGGAGGGCGCGTCCACGCCGACCGCGGCCAGCAGTCTGATCAGCTCGGCGACGGGCACCGGGCCGGGCATGGAGCGGCCGTACGCGCCGTAGAGCGTGACGATGAGGGACCGGGGGGCGTGCTGCTCGGACACGTTGATCATTTTAGGTCTTCGGTATCACTGCTGGTCACCTTCGGGCAGGTCACCTCCGGTACGCAGCCGGAAGCGCTGGAGCTTGCCGGTGGCGGTGCGCGGCAGCGCGCCCGGGAAGAGGAACTCGCGCGGGCACTTGTACGGCGCCAGCTCGGACCGGACGAAGGCCCGCAGCGCCTCCGCGTCCCGCGCCGCGCCCTCCCGCAGCACGGCGTGCGCCACCACGATCTGTCCGCGCGCCTCGTCCGGCCGTCCGACGACCGCCGCCTCCAGCACGTCCGGGTGGCGCAGCAGCGCGTCCTCCACCTCCGGGCCGGCGATGTTGTAACCGGCGGAAATGATCATGTCGTCGGCGCGGGCCACGTAGCGCAGGTATCCGTCGCCCTCCCGGACGTAACGGTCACCGGTGAGGTTCCAGCCGTCGCGCACGTACTCCCGTTGCCGCGGGTCGGCGAGGTAGCGGCAGCCGACCGGTCCGCGCACCGCCAGCAGGCCGGGCTCGCCGTCGGGCACGGGGTCGCCGTGCTCGTCCTGCACCCGCGCCTGCCAGCCCGGTACCGGCAGACCGGTCGTCCCGGGCCGGATGTGCTCGTCGGCGGCCGACACGAAGATGTGCAGCAGTTCGGTGGCGCCGATGCCGTTGATGACGCGCAGACCGGTGCGCTCGTGCCAGGCCCGCCAGGTGGCGGCGGGCAGGTTCTCGCCGGCGGAGACGCAGCGCCGCAGGGAGGACAGGTCGTGGCCGTCCGGCTTGCCGGGTTCCTCGAGCATCGCCCGGTACGCGGTCGGCGCGGTGAACAGCACCGACACCCGGTGCGCGGCGATCGCGGGCAGCAGCTGCCTGGGCCCGGCCTGTTCGAGCAGCAGGGAGCTGGCCCCGGCCCGCATCGGGAAGACGACCAGCCCGCCCAGCCCGAAGGTGAAACCCAGCGGGGGACTGCCGGTGAAGACGTCGTCCGCCCGGGGCCTGAGCACATGTCCGGAGAAGGTGTCGGCGATCGCGAGCACGTCCCGGTGGAAGTGCATGCACCCCTTGGGGCGGCCGGTGGTGCCGGAGGTGAACGCGATCAGCGCCACGTCGTCGCACGCGGTGTCCACCGCCCGGTACGGCGTCCCCGGCGTCGCGCGGCGCAGCAGGTCGTCCGGGGCGTCCCCGCCGTACGTCGTGATCCGCAGGCCCGGTATCCCGGCCTTCACCAGGTCGTCCACGGCCCGGACGTCGCACAGGGCGTGCCCCACCCGGGCGATCGTGCACATCGTCACCAGCTCGTGCGGCCGCTGCTGGGCCAGCACGGTGACCGCGACCGCGCCCGCCTTCAGCACCGCCAGCCAGCACGCGGCGAGCCACGGCGTGGTCGGGCCGCGCAGCAGGACGCGGTTGCCCGGGACCACCCCGAGGTCGCGGGTGAGGACGTGGGCCACGTGGTCGACGCGGGCGCGCAGGTCGCCGTACGTCCACGACGGGCCCGAGGGGGTGTGGAACACCGGGCGGCCGGGGTCGGTGTGGTCCAGCAGCTCGGCCGCGCAGTTCAGCCGGTCGGGATAGCGCAGCTCCGGCAGGTCGAAGCACAGCTCGGGCCATTCGCCGGGCGGCGGGAGGTGGTCGCGCGCGAAGGTGTCGACGTGGGCGGAGACGTGCATGGCGGTTCGCCCCCTTGCCGGACTGGCGCTGATGGTGGGCTCGCGCAAGCGAGCGTATCGTCTTGGTGACGACAGTCAAGCTTGCGCGATACCGTCGGGGGAGCAGCGAGGGGAGAAAGGGAGAGGGGACCGGTCGCGTTGTCCGCATTCTCACTCGAACCGGAGCAGACGGCGTGGTGTGCCGAACTGCGCGCACTGGCCGCCGAACGGCTGCGCCCGCTCGCCGGCAAGGGCGAGCCCGGCCGCGTCAACCGCCCGCTCGTCGCCGAACTCGGCCGCCTCGGCCTGCTGGCCCGGCTGTTCTCCTCCGGCGCGCTCGACCTGTGCCTGATGCGCGAGTCGCTCGCCCGGCTCTGCACCGAGGCCGAGACCGCCCTCGCCCTCCAGGGCCTGGGCGCCCACCCCGTCCACGCCCACGGCACCCCGGCCCAACGCGAGCACTGGCTGCCCCGCGTCGCCGACGGCAGCGCGGTGGCCGCGTTCGCCCTGAGCGAGCCGGGCGCGGGCTCGGACGCGGCGGCCCTGTCCCTCACGGCCCGGCCCGACGGCCCCGGCCGCTGGCGGCTCACCGGAGAGAAGTGCTGGATCTCCAACGCGCCCGAAGCCGACCTCTACACCGTGTTCGCGCGCACCACCCCCGCCGCGGGCGCCCGCGGCGTGACCGCCTTCCTGGTGCCCGCCGACCGCCCCGGACTGACCGGCGCCGCGCTGGAGATGCTCTCCCCGCACCCCATCGGCAGCCTGGACTTCGACGCCGTACCCGTCACCGCCGACGACGTCCTCGGCGAGCCGGACCGCGGCTTCCGGGTGGCCATGGGCACCCTCAACCTGTTCCGGCCCAGCGTCGGCGCCTTCGCGGTCGGCATGGCGCAGGCGGCGCTGGACGCCACCCTCGCCCACACCGCCCGCCGCGACGCCTTCGGCGGCAAGCTGAGCGACCTCCAGTCCGTCGCCCACCGGGTCGCGGAGATGGCGCTGCGCACGGACGCGGCACGGCTGATGGTGTACGCGGCGGCGACGGCGTACGACACCGGCGCCCCGGACGTCCCCAAGCGCTCGGCGATGGCGAAGCTGCTCGCCACCGAGACCGCCCAGTACGTCGTCGACGCGGCCGTCCAGCTGCACGGCGCCCGCGCCCTGCGCCGCGGCCACCTCCTCGAACACCTCTACCGGGAGGTGCGCGCCCCGCGCGTCTACGAGGGCGCCAGCGAGGTGCAGCGCGGGATCATCGCCAAGGAGCTGTACGCCCGTCCGGAGGCCCGATGACCGTCGAGCGCGTCAACCCGCCCGAGCTCTCCTTGCCCACCGGTTTCTCCCACGCGGTCGTCGCCACCGGCGGCCGGCTCGTCTTCCTCGCCGGCCAGACCGCCCTCGACCCCGACGGCCGGATCCTCGGCGACACCCTCCCCGCACAGTTCGAGCAGGCCCTCGGCAACCTCCTCACCGCGTTGGGCGCGGCCGGCGGCACCCCCGACCGCCTCGCCCGCGTCACCGTCTACACCACGGACGCCGCCGCCTACCGCCGCCACGCGCCCGAACTGGGACGCCTCTGGCGGAGGCTGGCCGGCCGCGACTACCCCGCGATGGCCGTCGTGGAGGTCGTACGGCTGTGGGACGACCGGGCGATGGTGGAACTGGACGGCTTCGCCGTGCTGCCGTGAGCCGTCAGGGGCGTTCCCCTCCGGCGGGGCGCGCCACCGATGGGGTGACGGTCACGCCCGGACCCACCAGTGGCGCGCGCCGGCGGGTACCAGTGGAAGCATCCCCACCCCACGATCCGGGAGGCCCCTCGTGCTCGTCCGCCCCGTCCTCGCCGCGGCCGCCGGCGCCGCCGCGCTGCTGCTCACCGGTGCCGCCGCCCACGCTGCCCCCGACCCGAAGGACACCGTCACGGTCGACCGGACCGGCCGCCTCACCGCCGACGGCACCGTCACCCTCTCCGGCACCTACCGCTGCACACCCCACTCGGCCGCGGTCTTCGTCGGCTCCACCGTCGGCCGGAGTGCCTCGTCCGTCCGGTACGGCATCGCCGGCAGCACCGCCCACTGCGACGGCGCCGAGCACCGCTGGGAGAACTCCGGCCGGATCCCCCGGGACGCGGTCGTGTCCGGCGCCACCCATGTCGAGGCGACCCTCATGGAACTGCGCTTCCAGAGTTACCTGCCGGTGCCGCGCCTGCACGCCGTCGGACAGCGGGACGTGGTGCTCGTCCCCGTCCAGCACTGACGGGGGCGCGGTCACGGCGGTCTTCCGGTCCGTCTCCCGCGCTCGTCCTCCTCGTCCTGGTCGCTCGCGCTGTCGGGGAACGGCAGCAGGCGACCACCCTCGGCGATCTTGGCCACCATGTCGGCGAGATGCCCGCAGGCCCGGGCGATCTCCCGCTGGGACTGGTCGCGCTCGCTGACGGCCGCCGAGAGGACCAGGGCGGTCAGCGCCGCGGAACCGTTGAACGCCTGGAGGGAGATCATGTCGGTGAGCACGTCGTGACCGGCGAACGGACCCGTCTGCCGGACCGCGGCGAAGGCCGCGAAGGCCGACACGACCAGGGCGCAGGGCGCGGCCCCGGCCAGCTGGAAGCGGACGGCGGCCCAGACCAGCAGCGGGAAGCCGAGGAACAGCAGGGGTGTGCTGCCGGTCTCGGCGAATCCGACGCCGACCGTGGCCGCGACGAGCAGCAGTCCCTCCACCCAACGGGCCCGTGGAGCCCCTCTGGGCCACCGTGCCGAGCGGAGGACGAGCAGGACCGGTGTCACCACCAGGACGCCCATCGCGTCGCCGGTCCACCAGACCCACCAGGTCGGCCAGAACCGGTCCGCGCCCAGTGCCCCGGTGAGGGCCAGGGTCCCGCTGCCCGTGGTCGCGCTGATCAGCATCCCCGCGAACGCGCCGAGAAAGATCAGTGCGAGCGCGTCCCGCAGCCGGTCCAGTTCGACGCGGAACCCCGTGCGGCGCAGCAGGGCGTACGAGCAGCAGGGGGCGAGGGTGTTGCCCGCCGCGATCACGAGCACGGCCGGGACCGAGGGCCCGAGGGAGAGGTTGGCGAGGAGCGCGCCGATCGTGATCCCGGGCCATACCCGTGGCCCGCGCAGGAGCAGGCCCGCCAGGGCGATACCGGTCGGCGGCCACAGCGGGGTGACCTGGCCGCGCACCAGCTGCTGCATCAGGCCGAGCCGGGCCGAGCCGTAGTAGAGGGCGGCGACGACGCAGACGTCCAGGGCGGCCGCGCCACCGTGTCGGAGCCGTTCCCGCGCGACAGTCATCGGGCGTCCTCCGCCTCGGCAGTGGCCCGGGGTCCGTCGTACGCCCGGCCCGCCGGGGCGCGCAGGGCCAGGACGGCCATGTCGTCGTGACCGTCGCTCGGGTGGTGGTCGGCCAGTGCCTGGACGAACTCCTGGAGGGGGAGAGCGGCGTACGTGGTGGCCAGGTCGGTGAGCTCGTCCAGGCTCTCGTCGATGGGCCGCTCGGGATGCTCGATCAGCCCGTCCGTGAAGAAGACCACGGTGGAGCCCGGGGGCACGAAGCGCGTGTGGTCGGGGCGGGACTGTCCGCAGTCGACCCCGAGCGGCAGACCGGGCTCGGCGAACAGGTATTCCGCCCGGCGGCCGGGAGCGATCAGCAGCGGGGGCACGTGGCCCGCGCTGCTCCAGTTCAGGTGCCACCCCGGCCCGGCCGGTTCCATGCGGGCCAGGGCCGTGGTGGTGACGGGGTGGTTCGTGATGGCCTGCAGCGTGCGGTCGAGCTGGGCGAGGACCGCGCCGGGCGGGCCGCCCCGTTCGAACAGCAGGGCGCGCAGCATGTTGCGGGTGGAGGCCATGGCGGCGGCGGCCTTCAGATCGTGGCCCACCACGTCACCGATGACGACCGCCACGACGCCGCCGGGCAGCGGAATGGCGTCGTACCAGTCCCCGCCGAGCCGGCTGGGCTCGGCGGCGGGCCGGTAGATGGCGGCGGCGGTGAAGGGCCGCAGGTCGGGCAGGGTCGGCAGCAGGAGCCGCTGGAACTGCTCGGCCCCGACGCGCACCTGTTCGAACAGGCGGACGTTCTCGATCGCGATACCGGCGGCGCCGGCCAGGGCGAGGACGACGTTCTCGTCGTGGGCGTCGAAGGGCCGTCCGTCGCGCCGCTCGGAGAGGTAGAGGTCACCGTAGATCTCGCCGCGGACGGTGATGGCGACGCCGAGCAGACTGCGCATGCGCGGGTGGCCGGGCGGGAATCCGGCGGACGACGGATGGCCCGGGATGTTCTCCACCCGCAGGGGCTCGGGATGGTGGATCAGGTGGCCGAGGACTCCCCGTCCGAGCGGGAAGTCGGTCCCGGCGAGATCGCCGTACTCCTTCTCGGACAGGCCGGCGACGATGAACTGCTCCAGGCGGTCCCCGGACTCGTCGAGGACGCCCAGCGCCCCGTAGTGGGCGCCCACCAGTTCCATGGCGGTGGTCACGATGCGGTGCAGCACCGCCGGCAGCTCGACCTCGCGACTGATGGCCACCACCGCGTCCAGCAGGCCCTGGAGCCGGTCCATGGCGTCCAGCAGGCCGCGCATCTGGTCGTCGATGCGGCCCAGCTCGGCGCGCAGGCGTGAGTGCAGGTTGGGAAGCCGAGGCTGCTGCGGTCGGTCCCCGTCCGCGGTTCCTGCCATCCGTCGGCCTCCTCCCTGAAGAACAGGATGGCATATGTCCATAAAAGGGATGTCTCCGGCGGGTGCGACGACCGTCGTCCGGGTCGCCGGCGCGCACTCTGGCATCATGCTTCAACTGGAACCGGGTTCCGGTAGAAGTGGGGCGGAACGCTGTTCCGCCCCATGGCGCGGCAGGCGAAGGGAGCGGTGGGGTGGTCGACGGCGACGAAGGTGCGGGGCGGGCGGCCCGGCCCAAGCGGGCGGATGCCCGCCGCAACGAGAGGACTCTGCTCGACGCGGCCGCCGCGGTCTTCGTCACCTCGGGCGTGGACGCGCCGGTACGCGACATCGCAGCCAGGGCCGGCGTCGGAACGGGCACGATCTACCGCCACTTCCCGACCCGGGCGGATCTCATCATCGCCGTCTACCGCCATCAGGTGGAGGCCTGCGCCGAGGCCGGCCCGGAGCTGCTGGGGGCTGGCACGACCCCGTACGCCGCACTGCGCCAGTGGATCGACCTCTTCGTCGACTTCCTGGTCACCAAGCACGGACTCGCCGCCGTGCTGCAGTCCGGCGACGCCGGTTCCGACACGCTGCACGCCTACTTCCTCGACCGGCTCCTGCCGGTGTGCACCGAACTGCTCGACGCCGCGGCCGCCTCCGGCGAGATCCGGTCCGACACGACGGCCTACGAACTCATGCGCGGCGTCGGCAACCTCTGCATCGGCGCGGACAGCGACCCCCGCTACGACGCACGGCGGCTGGTCGACCTCCTCGTCGCGGGACTGCGCCGGCCGCGTTGACCCCGCGGGTGAGGGTGGCGCCCGAAGAGGTGAAAGGTGATGTGCGCACCCTTTGCGCAGGTTTTGCCGCAGTGCTGGTTCGGTCATGGCTGTCCATGCCATGCCCCCTCGTCTCCGGGTAGGAGAAGTGACCGCCGCGGCGCGGGATGCCATCACGGCCAAGCTGGAACGTTCGTTTGACACCATGGACGCCCACCACGACGGCTACCTGGACGGGACGGACTACCAGCAGCTCGCCGACCGCTACATCCAGGCCTACCGGCTCGACAAGGGCGACCGCCGGGCCCGGGCGCTCCTGACCTTCTGCCAGATCTACTGGCTGGAACTGCTGCGTCACGCCGGCGTGGCCGGTGACACCTTGATCGAGACCAGGGCGGGACAGCGCATCGCGTACGCGGAGGTTCAGAAGAGCAGCTCCCTCTCCACCGAGCGGACACCCGTTCGTGAGCTCGAAGCCCGGTGTGGGACCATCCGGGCCCAGGCTCTCACTCCACGAGAGTCGATGGCCTTCGTCGAGGGGTAGCTGGGAGAGCTATGAGGGTCGCAACGCAACTGAGTCGGGTGAAGAGCACCTACAGCAGCGGCGAGGGTGGCCAGTGCGTCGAGGTGGCCACCGGCGCCCACACCGTTCACGTACGGGACTCCAAGGACACCACCCGTCCCGGCCTCGCCGTCGCCCCGGGGAGCTGGACGGCGTTCGTCGGGTACGCCGTCGAGCGGACCGGCTGAGTCCGACCCGGCCGCCGGGACCGAGAGGTGCCGCCGCGCCCCGTCCGACCCGCTGCATCTCAGGTCGGACGGGGCGACGCGGCAGCCGCCTGTCAGATGTCCCGGAAGAGACCAGTGAACGCGGTGACCTGCCGCGATGAGTGGCGTGTGGTCGCTGAACTGCGCGAATGACCTTTCGGCTCTTTCACGCTCGTGCCGCTTGATGGGGCCGGAAGTCCCAGAAGAGTCCCAGGGGACTCCCACTACTGATGGGTGCCTTTCGGCTCTGTACGGCAGTACGGGCAGTCGAGCGGCCTCGTTTCCAGCGAGGGTGGTGGAGCCTGGATGCCGAGTGACTGGCGCTCGGCCGATGCCTTGCGGGATGGTGGGGTCCTGATGATCGACGACGACTCTGCGGTCGCTGGTGGCAGCGAGCCGGCAGTGCCCGCCAGCCCTCGGACGCCCTACAGCGAGAGGCCCGTCGCGCGGGCCCGGCGGGCGAAGGCTCAAGAGCTGATCGAGCGGCTCGTCGCCGAGGGCCGCGTTCGGATCATCGACCCTGATGACGACGAGGTCGCGGAGTGGCGGCGCGTCGTCAACTACGCGAAACGGCACGGCCTGGAACCAGCGGGCAAGCGCATTGAGAAGGTTCCGTACGGTGGGCCGGGGCTGGAGCTGTTCCTTGCGGATGGCCCGCATCCCAACGCGCGGAGTCAACGGCCGAAGGAAGGCGGGGATCCGGTTCCCGTTCCCTCACGACTGGGGAACCTCCATCCGATCGTGACCGCGCTCAAAGACGACGAGCGCCGACTCGTCATGCCTTCTGTGCTCCGCCGAAGGTCGCTTCTTCTGCTGCAGGGACTGTCGGCTGAGGCGGTCCGGCGAGGGTGTCAGGCAGGAGTTCCCGCAGTCCTTGGATCCCGACCGCTCCTCTCGCCTCGTCGTGGAGCTCGCTTATGGCCTGACCGACCGGCCCGGCCGCCGGCGAGATCGGAAGACCCGGACGCTCGAAGAGGCCCTGGACGCGGTGCACGGCATGGGAACATCGTATTGGCGAGCTTAACGGCGTTGTAGACGAGCCGACTCTGAGTCAGACCCGGCGCTGGTTGGAGTGGGCAAGGGGGCGTACGTGAGGTCGATCGACCCCTTGAGTGAGCTGCCGAAGACTGCACCCGCCCCACGACGCTCCTGACCGGCGCCGACACCGGAACTACAGCTGCCGTGACGGATGGTGGTCCGGCAGGGTGAAGTGCGCCTGGTGCTTCTTGGCCTGCGGCCGGATCGGTCCCCTTGATGACATCGTGCTACCTGCCGCGAACAGGCACTGATGCAGTGGCCGTAGCTCCCTCTGTTGAGCCGGATAGTATCTATAAGTGCAGTACGGATGGTAGTTGTTCGTTGCTGTGTGCCTGTTGAAACCGGTGCCTGCATCGGGGGCCGGCAATCAGCGGAGATTCCGTCTGCGCCCCAGGGTTGTTCAACTGGTGCCACATCGCAGTTGAACAACGGAAGTGCTGATCGCCGACGATTGATCAGCCATGTGGGCCTGGTTGATAGTGATTCGGGGCTGGCCGGTGGCTGCCCGATTTCACTCACCCCAGAAGGGACGGCGTGGTGACTAATCCGTTCGATGACCCCGATGCCAACTACCTGGTCCTGGTCAACGACGAGGGGCAGCACTCGCTCTGGCCCGTCTTCGTCGATGTACCCGATGGCTGGAAGATCGTGTTCGGAGAGGCCGGACGACAGGACTGCCTCGACTACATCCAGAAGTCCTGGACCGACATGCGGCCCAAGAGCCTGATCGAGGCCATGGGAAAGTAAGGCTTCTCTTGCCTCGGTCGGCCCTGTTTCGGTCGGCCGAGGCAACGAGGCAACGATGACCCCTGTGGCGTGATTCCAGGCCGCCGTGGGCGGGTCCCGAAATGCCAGCAACCGAGGCGCAGTTTCAAGTCAGGGAAGTTGGGCGTAATTCGACCTGCCTGGACGGCGGCCCACCCCGGCTTTCCGGTAGGCGAGTTGGAAACTTTGGGGTGGATGGGAATGGCTGTTTACAAAGGTGAGACCCAGAACTTGATGGCCGGCCAGCTCGGTATCTGGCAGGCACAGCAACTCGCACCTGAGAGCCCGGTCTACAACATCGCCGAATACCTGGAGATATTCGGTGAGCTGAACGTCGAACTCTTTGTGGAGTCCCTGCGGCGCACCGTGGGTGAAGCGGATGGCCTCCGTCTGAGTTTCCACCTGGATGACGGCGTCCCGAAGCAGTGCGTCACCGATGCGCGGGATTATCCGATCCATTTCCTCGATGTCAGCTCCGAGCCCGATCCGCGAGCGGCCGCCGAGTCCTGGATGCGCGACGACTTCCACACGGCATCCATTCTGACCGATGGCTACCTGTTCGCCTTTGCCGTCTTCAAGCTCGCCGAGGACCGCTTCTTCTGGTATGTGCGCTACCACCACCTGATCGCGGATGGCGGAGCCGCCAGGATACTTGCGAACCGGGTAGCCGACATCTACGCGGCGCTTTTGACCGGCGCGGAGAGCGATGCCGGTGCCCTGGATTCGTTGTCCGTGCTGCTGGAGTCGGATGCCGCTTACAGGGACTCGGCAGAGTTCGGTCATGACCGAGAGTATTGGCTCGGGGTTCTGGCAGACCTGTCCGAGCAATCCGGATCGGGCGGACGTGGAGTGCGCCGGCTCTCGGACAGAGTGCTACAGCACAAGGGCGCCATCGACGCCGATGAGTCCACCGAACTCAGGGCAGCGGCCCGGAAACTGAGGACCAACCTCGCCGGACTGATGATCGCTGCCGCCGCGATATATCGACACCGTGTCGCCGGCGAGCGGGATGTCACCATCGGCCTTCCAGTCAGTGGCCGAGCGGGGCGTCAGGAGCTTGGAGTTCCTGGCATGACCTCCAACAACATCCCGATTCGGCTCCGGATCGCTCGGGAGACGTCCATTGCGGATCTCGTACGGCAGACCAACAAGTCAGTCCGTGAGGGGCTGCGGCGCCAGCGCTACCGCTACGAGGACACTCTTAGGGACCTGAGGCTTGTTCACGGCGACTCGCTGTGCAGTCTGCACATCAACGTCATGCCTTTCGATTACCCGGAGGCATTCGGCGACTGCGCCATCGTCTCCCACATCCTCGGCACCGGGCCGACAGACAATACGCGGATCGATGTCTACGACAGGTCCGGCGAACCGAGTATTCAGCTCTGGGTCAATGCGAACAGTGACCTCCACGACGCGGAGTCGACGCAGGAAACGTCCAAACGCTTTCTGAGCATCGTGAAATGGCTGGTGACAGCCTCACCTGCAGACACCGTCGGCCATGCGAACCTGTTGGACGAAGACGAGCGCCATCGCGTTCTCACGGCGTGGAACGACACGGCAGTCGACGTCGCGGAGACCACGATCCCCGAGGTGTTCTCCGGCTGGGTGGCGCGGACGCCGGACGCGGTGGCGGTGGAGTCCGATGGAATTCAGCTGTCGTACGCGGATCTGGACATGCGGGCGAATCGGCTGGCAAACCATCTTTCCACCCTGGGAGTGGGAACGGAGTCGGTGGTCGCCGTGGCGATGGAGCGCGGTGTCGAGCTCATCGTGGCGCTGCTTGCGGTCTGGAAGGCAGGGGCGGCGTACCTGCCAATCGACCCCGGGTATCCGGCGGAACGGATTGCGGCCATGCTGGCTGACAGCCGGGCCATGGTGCTGCTGAGCGAGGAGGACATCCTTGACGACCTTCCGCTCAGGCGTGTCCTCGCGGTCGCTGTGGATTCTGCCGCGATGCGGGCCGCGCTCGAGGTCGCGCCTGCCACAACGCCCGAAACCGGCCTGGTCTCGAGCGGGTTGGCGTACGTGATCTACACCTCCGGTTCTACGGGGACACCGAAGGCCGTGATGCTGACGCATGCCGGCGCGGTGAATCTCGTGGCGGCGCAGGCTGAGCCGTGCGCGCTGGACCAGGGCAGCAAGGTGCTCCAGTTCGCATCGGCGAGCTTCGATGCGGCCACCTGGGAGCTGCTGATGGCCCTGTGCTCGGGCGCGCGCCTGATCGTGGCGCCGGCTGGGGAACTGCGGCCCGGCGGCGAACTGGCGGACGTTGTCGCCCGGCACGGCGTCACACATGTGCTGCTTCCGCCCACCGCGTTGGGGGTGCTGAGCTCGGACGATCTGACATCCGTGTCCACTCTCCTGTCCGGCGGAGAGGCACTCAGCGGGGAATTGGTGGCGCGTTGGGCGCCGGGCCGGCGCTTGATCAATGCCTATGGACCGACCGAAGTCACCGTGTGCTCGACGATGGCCGGCCCGCTGGAGCCGGGCGACGAGCCGACCATCGGTACGCCCAATGCCAACACACGGGTCTATGTGCTGGATGAGTCGCTGGCTCCGGTTCCGGAGGGAGTGATCGGCGAGCTGTACATCGCGGGTGCCGGAGTGGCTCGGGGATATCTGGGCCGCCCGGGGCTGAGCGCGCGGAAGTTCGTTGCCGATCCGTTTGCGGCGGACGGATCGCGGATGTATCAGACGGGCGACCTGGTCAGGTGGACTGCGAGCGGTCAGTTGGCGTTCGCGGGCAGGGTGGATGACCAGGTGAAGGTCCGTGGTTATCGGATCGAGTTGGGTGAGGTTCAGGCCGTTGTAGCCGCCCACCCGGAGGTTGCCCATGCCGTGGTGATCGTTCGTGAGGACACCCCTGGTGACAAGCGGCTGGTGGCATACGTGGTTGCCGTCGGGGCCAGTCGAGGCAGGAGTATGCCCGGCTCAGGGGGACACGAACTCCCCGGTGTGATACGTGACTTTGCGGCCGAACGGCTGCCTGGCTACATGGTGCCGTCCGCGATCGTCATGCTTGATGCCTTTCCGCTGACCGTCAGCGGAAAGGTCGACCGCAAGGCTCTCCCCGTACCCGAGTACACCAGCGGCGAACGCAGAGTCCCCACCACGGTGCGAGAAGAAATCCTGTGCTCTGCATTCGCCGAGATCCTCGGTGTGGAGAGCGTGGGGGTCGACGACAACTTCTTCCATCTCGGCGGGCATTCGCTGCTGGCCACCCGCCTTGTGAGCCGTATTCGGGCCCTGCTGGGCATCGAGGTGCAGATCGCCGATGTGTTCGAGGCCCCGACGGTTGCGGAACTTGCCGTGCTCTTGGCGGGTTCGGACCCGACCCGTCCCCCGTTGGTCAAGGTTGACCGCCCGGGCCGGATACCGCTGTCCTTTGCTCAGCGTCGGCTGTGGTTCATCGGACAGCTCGACGGCCCGAGTTCGACCTACAACGCGCCGCTTGTCCTGGGACTCACCGGACAGCTGGATCGCGAGGCACTCGAGACCGCGCTAGGCGATGTGTTCGAACGTCATGAGGCACTGCGCACCGTGTTCCCGGTCGAAGACGGAGAGCCCTATCAGAGGGTCCTCGACGTCGACGAACTGTCCCTGGACCTTCCGGTGATTGAGGTCACCAAAGCGGACGAGACATACGAGCGGCTCCAGGCCCTCGAGGATCTGCCGACTCCGACGGAGCAGCAGGCCGCCGACGGCCCGATGGAGCTGGCCACTGAAGTCGTCCGTGTGGCTGGTCATGCGTTCGACTTGTCGGTTGAGGTGCCGGTTCGGGCGTGGTTGTTCGCGGTGGGTGCGGATGAGCATGTGTTGGTGCTTGT
>NZ_JBEXLP010000061.1:0-45226 GCF_040610035.1 Streptomyces sp. NPDC004542 | reverse complement strand
AACTGCACCCCCACGCCACCCTCATCGCCGACGAACCCGCCGCGGCCAAGCTCAAGCACGCGGACTACTTCCGGTACACCTACGCGGGCAAACCGGACTGGCAGGGCATCTGAGACGGGCGTCCGGGAGCGGCACCGCGGCCCTGGACTAGACCAGGGGAAATCACAACGCTATACAGAGGGGATCACGGAGCGTACGGGCGGGCGCCCGACACGCTGAGCCGTGCCACGATGTGAGCCGCGGCCGACGGGCATGTCGGTCGCACGGGCACCCGGAGCCGGGAAGGCAGAGCATGAGCACCGACGTCAGCAGTGCGGAGAACGAGAGCGGCGCCACCGTCCGTACCGCGCGCGTGCCCAAGTACTACCGCCTGAAGAAGCACCTGCTCGACATGACGGAGACCCAGGCGCCGGGCACCCCCGTCCCGCCCGAGCGCACCCTGGCCGCCGAGTTCGACACCTCGCGCACCACCGTCCGTCAGGCCCTGCAGGAGCTGGTCGTCGAGGGCCGGCTGGAGCGCATCCAGGGCAAGGGCACCTTCGTCGCCAAGCCGAAGGTCTCGCAGGCGCTGCACCTCACCAGCTACACCGAGGACATGCGCGCCCAGGGTCTGGAGCCGACCTCGCAGTTGCTGGACGTCGGCTACATCACCGCCGACGGGCGGCTCGCCGAGCTGCTCGACATCACGGCCGGCGGCCGGGTGCTGCGCGTCGAGCGGCTGCGCATGGCCAACGGTGAGCCGATGGCCATCGAGACCACGCACCTGTCGGCGAAGCGCTTCCCTGCACTGCGCCGCAGCCTGGTGAAGTACACCTCGCTCTACACCGCGCTCGCCGAGGTCTACGACATCCACCTCGCCGAGGCCGAGGAGACCATCGAGACCTCGCTGGCGACCCCGCGCGAGGCAGGACTGCTCGGTACGGACGTGGGCCTGCCGATGCTGATGCTGTCCCGGCACTCCCTGGACCGGGAGGGCAAGCCGGTGGAGTGGGTGCGGTCGGTGTACCGGGGAGACCGCTACAAGTTCGTGGCGAGACTCAAGCGCCCGCAGGAGTAGGCGCGTCGGCATCTTCACGCCGCGACCCCGAAATCGGCATACCGATGCGCGGATGAGGTCTTCCGTTGCCGTGACCCCGTCGCCTAGATTGCCTGCGCATTACACAGGTGATCAGCGAGGGACGGAGCTGGGGCATGTCCGAAACGCCTGAAGTGAGACCACCGGTCGTGACACCGGTCCGTGTGATCATCGGACTGTGTCTCGTCGCGCCCTTCGTGGCGATGCTGTGGGTCGGCTCCTACGCCAGGACGGACCCCGCGTTCATCGGTATCCCGTTCTTCTACTGGTACCAGATGCTGTGGGTGCTGATCTCCACCGCGCTGACCATGACCGCCTACCAGTTGTGGCGCCGTGACCAGCGGGCCCGTCAGTCCGCGAAGGGAGGTGCGGCGGAATGAAGGACGGTGTGAACGGTGTCGCGCTAGGCGTCTTCGTCTTCTTCTTCCTGGCCGTCACGGTCATGGGCTTCCTTGCCGCACGCTGGCGCAGGCCCGACAACGAGCACAGCCTCGACGAATGGGGTCTGGGCGGCCGGTCGTTCGGCACCTGGGTCACCTGGTTCCTGCTCGGCGGCGACCTGTACACGGCGTACACCTTCGTGGCGGTGCCGGCGGCGATCTACGCGGCGGGCGCGGCGGGGTTCTTCGCGGTGCCGTACACCATCCTCGTGTACCCGCTGATCTTCACCTTCCTGCCCCGCCTGTGGTCGGTGTCGCACCGGCACGGCTATGTGACCACCTCGGACTTCGTGCGCGGCCGGTTCGGCTCCAAGGGCCTGTCACTGGCGGTGGCGCTGACCGGCATCCTGGCGACGATGCCGTACATCGCGCTCCAACTGGTCGGCATCCAGGCCGTGCTGGACGTGATGGGCGTCGGCGGCGGTGAGAACACCAACTGGTTCGTGAAGGACCTGCCGCTGCTGATCGCCTTCGGCGTGCTGGCCGCGTACACGTACTCGTCGGGTCTCAGGGCACCCGCGCTGATCGCGTTCGTCAAGGACACGCTGATCTACCTCGTCATCGCCGTCGCGATCATCTACATCCCGATCAAGCTGGGCGGATTCGACGACGTCTTCGCCAAGGCGGGCGCGAAGTACGCGGAGGCGAAGGCGGGCGCACTGGTGCCGGCCCCGGCGGGACAGTGGACGTACGCGACCCTGGCGCTGGGCTCCGCGCTGGCGCTGTTCATGTACCCCCACTCGATCACCGCGACCCTGTCCTCGCGCAGCCGCGAGGTGATCCGCCGCAACACCACGATCCTGCCGCTGTACTCGCTCATGCTGGGTCTGCTGGCGCTGCTGGGCTTCATGGCGATCGCGGCCGGGGTGAAGGTCACCAACGGCCAGCTGGCGATCCCCCAGTTGTTCGAGGACATGTTCCCCGACTGGTTCGCGGGCGTGGCCTTCGCGGCGATCGGCATCGGCGCCCTGGTGCCGGCGGCGATCATGTCGATCGCGGCGGCCAACCTCTTCACCCGCAACATCTACAAGGACTTCATCAAGCCGGACGCCACGGCGAAGGAGGAGACCCGGGTCTCCAAGATCGTGTCGCTGCTGGTGAAGGTGGGCGCGCTGGTCTTCGTCCTGACCATGGACAAGACGGTCGCCATCAACTTCCAGCTGCTCGGCGGCATCTGGATCCTGCAGACCTTCCCGGCCCTGGTCGGCGGCCTGTTCACCCGCTGGTTCCACCGCTGGGCCCTGCTGGCCGGCTGGGCGGTCGGCATGGTGTACGGCACGGTCGCCGCGTACGGCATCGCCTCGCCGACGCAGGCGCACTTCGGCGGCAGCGCCAAGGAGATCCCGGGCATCGGGGAGATCGGCTACATCGGTCTGACGGCGTTCGTCCTGAACGTCGCCGTGTCGGTGGTCCTGACCTTCGCCCTGAAGGCGGTGAAGGCCCCCGAGGGCGTGGACGAGACCAAGCCGGAGGACTACACGGCGGACGCGGGCGACCCGGGCGTCCAGGTGGAACTGCCGCCGGCGACGGCGGGAGCGTCCCACTGAACCCTGTCGTCGAACTCCCGTAGTCCGCCGCCCGAAGGGCGGACCGCGCGGCGTCAGGTGCGTGTGCTTCGAGGGTCCCGCGGCCGAAGGCTGGGGGAGTGCCGGGCCCTGCCCCTCGTACGGGATGTACTCGGGTCAGGGCCCGTGGCCGCGCATGGGGGCACCTCCCCCGCCCTTCAGGCCGTGGGGAGCGTGCACGGCGCAGCGCGGCAGGCGGGAGTTCGACGACAGGGCCTACGGCCTCTCGCCCGGATCACGCCGGGCTGTCGGCGGGCCGTCGGGGAAAACCGGCGGCCCGCCGTCGTGTGCGTGGGGCACACTGCCCGCCATGGACATCCGGATCCGCGAAGCAACGCCCGACGAGTACGCCGCACTCGGCGAGATCACCGCCCGCGCCTACCTCGACGACGGCCTCCTCGACTACGGCGAGGGCGACGAGTACCTGCCCGTGCTGAAGGACGTCGCGAAGCGAGCCGCCGCGGCCGAGGTACTGGTGGCGGTGCGCGAGGGCAGGCTGCTCGGCGGCGTCACCTTCGTCCCCGACGGCGGCCCCGTCGCCGACATCGCCGGCCCCGGGGAGGCCGAGATCCGCGCGCTGGCCGTCGAACACGGTGCTCGCGGGCAGGGTGTCGGCGAGGCCCTCGTCAGGGCGTGCATCGACCGTGCCCGCGCCACGGAGGGCCGCACCCACGTCGTCCTGTCGAGCCAGCGCTCCATGCACACCGCCCACCGGCTCTACGAACGTCTCGGCTTCGTGCGCACACCGGAGCGGGACTGGAATCCCGTGCCACACCTGGACGACCTCACCCTGCTCACCTACAAGCTGACGCTCTGAAACCGCCTCGACACAACATCTGGGGGTGGCGTGACAGGCGAGCACAAGATGTATGCTCATGCTCGCTGTCGCCGCAGGGGAATCCGGTGCGAATCCGGAACTGTCCCGCAACGGTGTACTTGTGCACATCCGTGCACAGGAGTCAGTCCGAGGACCTGTCGACAGCGCGCCCCGGCCGTCCCGGTCGGGCGCTGTGACGTCCGGGCCTCGTGGAGTGGGCCGGTGGACGCGACGCCGTGCGCGCTCGTGTGCTGCCCCCTGCCCTCCGCCAGGCCCCCTGCCGAGCGAGGGAGTGCCCCACGTGACCATCGCGCCAGCCGACCCGGCTTCAGCCGCCCCGGCGACCGAGGCGACCCGGGTGGAGTCCGACGGTCCCGGTACCGCGCTGCTGCGGACCCTGACCGAGCTGACCGCCGACCTGCCCGACGCCGACCCCGGCCGGGTCGCCGCCGCCGCGCTGCGCGGCCGGTCCGCCCGCGCCGACGAGGCGGAACTGCGCGAACTGGCCACCGAGGCCGCCGCCGGCCTGATCTCCGAGGACCCTGCCTACTCCAGGCTGGCCGCCCGGCTGCTGACGATCAGCATCGCCGCGGAGGCCGCCTCCCAGGGCGTGACCTCGTTCACCGAGTCCGTGGCCGTCGGCCACCGCGAGGGCCTCATCGCCGACCGCACCGCCGACTTCGTACGGCTGCACGCGGCCCGTCTGGACGCGCTGATCGACCCGGACGCCGACGACCGCTTCGGCTACTTCGGGCTCCGCACCCTGCACAGCCGCTACCTCCTGCGGCACCCCCACACCCGCAAGGTCGTCGAGACACCCCAGCACTTCCTGCTGCGGGTGGCGAGCGGCCTCGCCGAGGACAGCGCGTCCGGCCCGGAGGCGGGGACCCGCTCGGTCGACGAGGTCGCCGCGCTCTACGGGCTGATGAGCCGCCTCGACTACCTGCCCTCCTCCCCCACCCTGTTCAACTCGGGCACCCGGCACCCCCAGATGTCCTCGTGCTACCTCCTCGACTCCCCCAAGGACGAGCTGGACTCCATCTACGACCGCTACCACCAGGTCGCCCGGCTCTCCAAGCACGCCGGCGGCATCGGTCTGTCGTACAGCCGGATCCGGTCGCGCGGCTCCCTCATCCGCGGCACCAACGGGCACTCCAACGGCATCGTGCCGTTCCTCAAGACCCTCGACGCCTCGGTCGCCGCGGTGAACCAGGGCGGCAGGCGCAAGGGCGCCGCCGCGGTCTACCTGGAGACCTGGCACTCCGACATCGAGGAGTTCCTGGAGCTGCGCGACAACACCGGTGAGGACGCCCGCCGTACGCACAACCTCAACCTGGCGCACTGGATCCCGGACGAGTTCATGCGCCGCGTGAACGCCGACGCCGAGTGGTCCCTGTTCTCGCCGGCCGACGTGCCCGAGCTGGTCGACCTGTGGGGCGAGGAGTTCGACGCGGCGTACCGCAAGGCCGAAGCCGAGGGCCTGGCCAAGAAGACCATCCCGGCCCGCGACCTGTACGGCCGCATGATGCGCACCCTCGCGCAGACCGGCAACGGCTGGATGACCTTCAAGGACGCCGCCAACCGCACCGCCAACCAGACGGCCGAGCCGGGCCACGTCGTCCACTCCTCGAACCTGTGCACGGAGATCCTGGAGGTCACGGACGACGGGGAGACCGCGGTCTGCAACCTGGGGTCGGTCAACCTCGGCGCCTTCGTGGACACCGCGGCCGGCGACCTCGACTGGGAGCGGCTGGACGACACCGTCCGTACCGCCGTCACCTTCCTCGACCGCGTCGTCGACATCAACTTCTACCCCACCGAGCAGGCCGGCCGCTCCAACGCCAGGTGGCGTCCGATCGGCCTCGGCGCCATGGGTCTGCAGGACGTCTTCTTCAAGCTGCGCCTGCCCTTCGACTCGGCGGAGGCGAAGGCCCTCTCCACGCGTATCGCCGAGCGCGTCATGCTCGCCGCGTACGAGGCCTCCGCCGACCTCGCCGAGCGCAGCGGCCCGCTGCCGGCCTGGGAGAGGACGCGTACGGCCCGCGGCGTGCTGCACCCCGACCACTACGGCGTCGAGTTCACCTGGCCGGAGCGCTGGGCCGCGCTGCGCGCACGCGTCGCGGCGAGCGGCCTGCGCAACTCGCTGCTCCTGGCCATCGCGCCCACCGCCACCATCGCCTCGATCGCCGGCGTGTACGAGTGCATCGAGCCGCAGGTGTCCAACCTGTTCAAGCGCGAGACGCTGTCCGGTGAGTTCCTCCAGGTCAACTCGTACCTGGTGAAGGACCTCAAGGAACTCGGCGTCTGGGACGCCCGCACCCGTGAGGCGCTGCGCGACGCGAACGGCTCGGTACAGGACTTCGCCTGGATCCCGGCCGACGTGCGGGCGCTGTACCGGACGGCCTGGGAGATCCCGCAGCGCGGCCTGATCGACATGGCCGCCGCCCGGACCCCGTTCCTGGATCAGTCCCAGTCCCTGAACCTGTTCCTGGAGACGCCGACCATCGGCAAGCTCTCCTCGATGTACGCGTACGCCTGGAAGTCGGGCCTGAAGACGACGTACTACCTGCGTTCCCGCCCGGCGACCCGCATCGCCCGTGCCGCCCAGGGCCAGGCCCGGGCCCAAGCCCCGACGACCATCCCCGTCCAGCAGGCCGCCGACCCCGACGCGGTCGCCTGCTCCCTTGAGAACCCCGAGTCCTGCGAGGCCTGCCAGTAATGACCAGCACCACCCGCAACACCCGTCTCCTCGACCCGGGCTTCGAGCTGACCCTGCGCCCCATGCGCTACCCGGACTTCTACGAGCGCTACCGGGACGCCATCAAGAACACCTGGACCGTGGAGGAGGTCGACCTCCACTCGGACGTCGCCGACCTCGCCAAGCTGACGCCGGGCGAGCAGCACCTGATCGGCCGGCTGGTGGCCTTCTTCGCGACGGGCGACTCGATCGTCGCGAACAACCTGGTGCTGACCCTCTACAAGCACATCAACTCCCCGGAGGCGCGCCTGTACCTGTCGCGCCAGCTGTTCGAGGAGGCCGTGCACGTCCAGTTCTATCTGACCCTGCTGGACACCTACCTCCCCGACCCGGACGACCGCGCCGCCGCCTTCGCGGCCGTGGAGAACATCCCGTCGATCCGCGAGAAGGCCGGGTTCTGCTTCAAGTGGATCAACGAGGTCGAGAAGCTGGAGCGTCTGGAGTCCAGGGCGGACCGCCGCCGGTTCCTGCTCAACCTCATCTGCTTCGCCGCGTGCATCGAGGGCCTGTTCTTCTACGGCGCCTTCGCGTACGTCTACTGGTTCCGCAGCCGGGGCCTGCTGCACGGGCTGGCCACCGGCACCAACTGGGTGTTCCGCGACGAGACGATGCACATGTCGTTCGCCTTCGACGTGGTGGACACCGTCCGCAAGGAGGAGGCGGACCTCTTCGACGACGAGCTGCGGGAGCAGGTCACGGACATGCTGCGGGAGGCCGTCGAGGCCGAGCTGCAGTTCGCGCGCGACCTGTGCGGTGACGGCCTCCCGGGGATGAACACCGCCTCGATGCGGCAGTACCTGGAGTGTGTCGCCGACCAGCGCCTCACGCGCCTCGGCTTCGCTCCGGTGTACGGCTCCGAGAACCCCTTCTCCTTCATGGAGCTCCAGGGGGTTCAGGAGCTGACCAACTTCTTCGAGCGGCGTCCTTCGGCGTACCAGGTGGCGGTGGAGGGCACCGTCGACCTGGACGAGGACTTCTGATCCCCGGTCTCTTCCCGTGCCTGCCGGGCCTCCCTGATCCGCCGGTCGACGCGCCGGTCGTGCGCGATGCCGATCAGTGACGGGAGGGCCAGCAGGACCAGGAGTCCGAGGACGACGAGCATGGCGGTCAGGGTTTCTGTCTGCGCGGTAGTCATGACACCACTGTCGCGCCGGATACCCCTTACCGTGAGTGGCAGGACTGCCATGCATCTTCAAATTCCTGCCACCGTGGGGGCACACTGGCAGCATGCTGAAGAACGTGGCGGTCGTGCTGCTGGGCGGCGTGCATCCCTTCGAGCTCGGCGTCGTCTGCGAGGTGTTCGGCATCGACCGCAGCGACGAGGGGCTGCCGGTGTACGACTTCACGGTGGTGTCGGCCGAGGGCCCGGCGCTGGGCACGCACGTCGGCGGGCTGACCGTCTCCACGCCGTACGGTCTCGACCGGCTCGACCAGGCCGATCTGATCGCCGTGCCGGCCGGTGAGGGGTACCACCGCCGGGACTACCCGCCCGCGTTCCTCGACGCCCTGGTGCGGGCCGTGGAACGCGGGGCCCGGGTGCTGAGCGTGTGCTCAGGGGTGTTCGCCCTCGGTGCCGCCGGACTGCTGGACGGGCGGCGCTGCACGGTGCACTGGCACCACGCGGACGAGCTGACCCGGCGGTACCCGCGCGCCCTCGTCGAGCCGGAGGTCCTCTACGTCGACGACGACCCCGTGATCACGTCGGCGGGTACCGCCGCCGGGATCGACGCCTGTCTGCACATCGTGCGCAAGGAGCAGGGCCCGGAGGTCGCCAACAAGATCGCCCGGCGCATGGTGGTGCCACCGCACCGGGACGGCGGACAGGCGCAGTACATCGAGCGCCCGCTGCCGAGGAGCTCCTGCGACACCGTGGGCGAGGTGCTGGCCTGGATGGAGCGGCACCTCGACGAGGAGGTCACCGTGGAGCAGCTCGCGGCCCGCGCCCGCATGGCACCGCGCACCTTCGCCCGCCGCTTCCAGCAGGAGACCGGCACCACCCCCTACCGCTGGCTCCTGCGCCAACGCGTGCTGCTGGCGCAGGAGTTGCTGGAGGGCACGGACGAGACGATGGACACGATCGCCTGGCGGACCGGGTTCGGAACGGCGGCCGCGCTGCGCCACCAGTTCGTCCGGGCGCTGGGCACGACGCCGAACGCCTACCGGCGCGCGTTCCGGGGCCCCGAGGCCGCCTGGGCCGGCCACGGGGCCGGAGCGGGCGCCGGTGCCGGCCGGCCGCCGTTCACCACTCCACGGGCTTGACCAGCAGCCGGTGCGGACGCAGCGTGACGCCCACGCGGGTCGCGTCGTCCGACCCGCCGGCCTGCTCGAAGCGGTACTTCGACGCCACCGTGGCGGTGATCAGGGTCAGCTGGGCCATGGAGAAGTGGTCGCTGGGGCACTTGCGGTTGCCGACGCCGAACGGGCTCATCGCGTACTTGGGCACGTCCTTGGCCCGCTCCGGCAGCCAGCGGTCGGGGTCGAACTCGAGGTGCTCCGGGTAGGAACGCGCGTCGCGCTGGATCGCGTACGGGCTGTAGATGATGTCCGCCCCCGCCGGAATGCGATAGCGGCCCAGCGCGGTGTCGGTCATCGCCCGCCGCGTCAATATCCATACGGCGGGACGCAAACGCATCGCCTCGACGATGAGATTGTTCGTGTGGGTCAGCCGCCGTACGTCGTCGAATCCGACGGGCCGGCCACCCGTCACGGATTCGACCTCGCTCCGCACCCTGGCGGCGTGTTCCGGGTGTTCGGCGAGGATCTGGAGGAGCCACATGATCGTGGAGGCGACTGTTTCGCTTCCGGGGGTGAGTATCGCCACCACCTGATCATGGATCTCCTGTTCCCCGATGGGGTCGCCATTGTCGTCCTTCGCCTCCAGCAATGCCGTCAGCAAATCGTCCGGCTTTTGACCGGACGCGCGGCGTTCGGTGACGATCTCGTCGACCAGGAGATGCAAATCGGCCAGCGCCCGGTTGAATTTCAGGTTGGCCGGAAGCGGCACCCGGTAGAGCGGTCCGAGCGGGACGACCATCCGGCGGTACATGCCCCGGAAGACGGTGGCGAGGGCGACGCACAGCCGCTCGGCCCGCTCGTCCATGTACGCGCCGCGCAGCAGGCAGCGGGCCGCGATGCGCACGGCGACGCGGAAGGACTCGGAGGTGCAGTCGAGGGTCTCGCCGGGCCGCCAGCGCTCGCCCAGCGCGTGCGCCTCCTCCTCCATGATCGGCCCGTAGGCGGGGATCGCGTCGAGCCGGAAGGCGGGCTGGATGGTGCGCCGCTGGCGGCGGTGCAGGGAGCCGTTGGCGGTGGCCACGCCCTCCTTGCCGAGCAGGTCCTCCAGGGACTCCCACAGCGGTCCGGCGATGTGGTAGTCGGGGCTGAGGGCCAGCGCACCGGTGAGATCCGGCGCGGTGACGGCGTACACCGTCTTGGGGCCGAGCCTGAGGCGTACGACGTCTCCGTCGTCGCGCAGCCGGGACATGAAGGCCAGCGGATCGCGGGCCAGTTTCCAGCCGTGGCCGAGGAGCGGGACGGCGCCCCGGGCGAAGGGCGGTTCCGCCGGCTCCGACGCGTCGGGCGTCACGGGTTGCACGGACTCGACGGTCATTTCTCACCTGCCGCTTCGTTGTTGACGTACGGGGGCGTGGACCGGTCGTCCCAGCTGTCGACCATGTACCGGCCGGACTCGTGGTGGAACCAGTAGACGGAGCTGAACCAGTTCCGCATATTGCCGAGACAGGTCCGTACCGCGACGCCGAGTTCCTTTCCCCGCACCGTGCCGTCGTCGAGGCCGTCGGCGAACCGCAAGGCGATCCGCTCCGCCTCCAGGAATTCGTCGATGCATTCCTCGACGCGCCGCCGGACCTCCGCGACCGCCTCTTCCAGAGTGAGTCCCTGATGGGTGATCAGACTGATTCCGAGATTGTGCACCTCGTCGCCCGCTATTTCCTTCGGCAGCGAGCAGAGGTCGTTGTACCACGCGGCGAATTCCTGGCTCAGCAGGGCCGGGCGGCGATAGGCCGGGGATTTCCTTACGACGTCCGGGAGTTCGCGTCCCGCGCTCGGCTCCAGCAGGTCCGTCCATATCCAGTGGGCGAAGGTCAGGCGCCGGAGGGCGAGGTACTCCTCGACCTCGGGGACGCGCCCCTGGGTGCGGTTGCGGAACTCCCGGTCGTACGCCTCGATCACCGCGTGGAAGTGCCGGGCGAACCGCGCGTTCCACGTGTCCGGCAGGAACGAGTACAGCCGCAGCACGCTGTCCGCGAAACCGGCCACCAGAGGGTCCGGGTGGTGCAGGTGATGCCTGGGTGAGCCGAGGGCCGCGTGCAGGCGGAACCTGAGCCGCCGCCAGTCGCCGGCGCGGTCGTGGACGATGTCACGGTCGTGACGGTCGTCCCAGACGAAGAACCACGCGCTGTAGTCGGCTATGGCCTGGAGCACCTCGTCGGGGGCGCCGAGGTAGTACCCGGCCATGAGGTCGGTGTAGCACAGTCCGTCGGCATATTCCGCCACCTTGTCCGCCGGCATGAGCCGTTTTTCGAGCAGCCACAGGCGGGTCTTCTCCTGAAGCTTTGGCCAATACGGATGCAGGTTCCGTGGGAAGGCGTCCTCGATCACCGGAAGGGCGAGCGACGGCGGAACCGCGACCGCCGGTGTCGATGTGGTGCTGCGTGGGAAAGCATGCACGAACAAACCCCTCTCAGCCGCCGGTTGCGCACGCCCCTCCCGCTGTGCCGGGCGTGCGCCGTTGCGTATCCCCGCTCTTCCATTCAGCACTACAACTGACCGGTCTGGGAACGGATTTGCTCCACTCACCACCCCAAGATTCCGGAAATCTCGTGACGAACAAACGAACGACGCCCGGTCGGGACAGATCCTGACCGGGCGTCGTGGCTGCTCTCCTGCGGTCCACCGCACATGCGGGGCCGGGGCTCAGTCGTTGGCGACCACGGGGTAGCGAGGCTCGTTCTCGGCCATCTGACGCAGCGCGTCCTTGCGTTCACGCTTGGAGAGACGGTCGATGTAGAGGTAGCCGTACAGGTGGTCGGTCTCGTGCTGCAAACAGCGTGCGAAGTAGCCGGTGCCCCGCACCTTGACCGGGTTGCCCTTCTCGTCCTGCCCGGTGACCTCGGCGTAGTCGGGCCGGGCGAGCGGCGCGTACGCCGTCGGGACCGACAGGCAGCCCTCGTTGCTGTCGTCCAGCCGGCGCCTGTCGGCGGGCAGGTCGACGAGCTTCGGGTTGCAGACCACGCCGACGTGCCGCACGCCCTCGTCGTCCTGGCAGTCGTAGACGAAGACCTTCAGGTCGACGCCGATCTGGTTGGCGGCCAGGCCCACGCCCTCGGCGGTGCGCTGGCTGGCGAACATGTCGGCCACCAGCTCCTGAAGCTCCTCGCCGAACTCGGTGACGTCCTTGCACTCCTTGTGCAGCACCGGGTTGCCGACGACCGTGATCGGCCGCGAGGTGCCGCGCTCGCGCCAGGAGGTCTCGCGCTCCTCACAGTCCTCCGTATCGACGACGAAGCCCTCCTCGTCGACGGGGAGCACGCCCGCGTGCTGCTGATCGGTGTCCTGCTGGGCCATGACCGACGTACGCCTTCCTCGGAAAAACGGGGGTGCGCGCCTCAGGTGCGCTGCTGATACAGGGTAAGGGGGATGCGCCCCCGAAGGAGCGCGGGGAACCGCGCTGCCGGCCACGGCGGCACCGCTGCGGCCCACCGGCCTAACAGACTTCCTCCAGATCCCGCCAGTCCCTGGAATCCGGGCTGTCCGCGACCCACCCGTCCAGGAGTCCCCGGACCAGTGCGGCCGGCGCGGCCACCCCGCACTCGCGCTCGGGCACCCACAGCTGCCCGTCGGTCCGGTGCCCCAGCGGACCGGGGTGTCCCGGCTCGCTGTGGTCGTGGGGGTCCAGGTGAACGCCGTCGCCCTCGTCGGACGGCATCCGGGACTCGGAGCACATGCGGCACAACAGCCGCACGGACGACGACCAGTCCTCCGCCGCGAAGCCGGCGTCGGCGGCGAGCCGCTCCAGGGCGTCCCGGTCGGCCTCGGTGGCGGCCTCCAGGAGCACCACCCAGGTGGGCACCGGCGAGGGCGCCCACAGCTCGATCTCGTCGAACACGGGGTAGGCATGCCCGGCGGCCGTGGTCCGCTCGCCGTGCGGCACACCGTCGTGGAGCACGACCTCGCCCCAGCGGCGTCCGGACGAGGGAAGCGGAATGGAGAGCACCTCGATCCGCGCCGGATCGAGCCTGCGGCCCCACACGACCTCGGCCTCGCCCTCCGGCGACAGCCGCACGGCAGCGCTGCCCAGGTCCATCCCCAGGGGCTCGCCGGAGGCGGTGGCCCCTCCCGGCACCTTCAGCCCGTAGGCCTGCCAGGCCCGGCGGGCCAGCGGCCAGTCCTGCAGGGCAGTGGCGGCGATGCCCACGTTCCACCAGTCCGGCGCCCCGGTCTCCCGGTCGAGCAGTGCCACCGCCCTGAGGCCCGCCGCCCGCGCCTGCTCCCAGTCGTGCCGGAACTTGTGCAGCAGGGCGAGGTTGAACCAGGACTCCGACAGCCAGGGCTCCAGGTCGGCGGCGCGCGTCAGCAGCTCGCCCGCGTCCTCGTACCGGCCGTCCCCGATCAGGGTGAACGCCCGGTCGGTGGCCTGCCGCCAGGAGGCGGAGGGCCGGTGCCGTCCCTTGCCGAAGATCCTCACGATTCCCGCCTGCCAGTTCCAGTTCCGCACAGTGGGCTGGCTTGTGCCCCCGGACACCCTCTCCCTCGCATCCAACCACGTACGCAGGCCAGGGCGCTCATTACCCATCGGTTACCCGGCCCGCGGCAGGGTCAGCCGGTCGCCCGGGCCGTCACCCGCCACCAGCCTGCCCGAGGCCGCCCCGGAGCGGAACACCCCCAGGCACCCCGAGCACGCCGCCCCGCTGGTGCCACAGCACCCGCGCGAGGGACTCCACGACCTCGGGCGCGTACTCCCCGGCCGTGCCGAGCCGCAGTTCCTCCAGCGCCTTCAGCGGCCCGCCGGGCCCGGCGTCCCGCGTCTTCTCCTCGTAGGCGTTCACGGCCCGGACGATCCGCGCGGCGAGCGGCTGCTCCGGGTAGGGGTCGGCCTGCCGCTCCACGACCACGGCGACCGCCGCGTCCACCCCGGTCTGGCGTACGACGGCCCCGCCGAGCAGGGCTATGCGCCGCTGCTCCTCGGCGGGCAGCACCGCGGTGGCGCCGGCCGGCACCGGGTCGACGAGGCTGAGCTGGCCGATGTCGTGCATGAGGGCCGCGTACTCCAGCACGGTCAGCTCGGGCCGGGTCAGCCCCAGGTCGCGGCCGACGGCCCGGCTGAGCGCGGCGACCCGGTGGGCGTGCCCGGCCGGGGTGCAGCCGGCTATCTCGGTCGCCCGCGCGAGGGAGGCGATGGTCTGCCGGTAGGTGGCGCGCACGGCCGCGTACCTTCGCAGCGACTGCTGGGTGAGCAGCAGGGGCAGGCAGAAGACGGGCAGCGCCCACAGGCCCGCGACGGCGACCGCGAGCGCGATCACCGCCCCGGTCGCGCACACGGCCGACCCGATCCCGACCAGTCCCCGCAGCTCGTCCCTGAGGAGCGGAGCGAACGGCCAGCGGCTGCGGGAGTGTGCCAGCGCGGCGGCCAGCAGGGCGTCGCACAGCGCGGTGAGGGAGAGCAGCGCGATCAGCAGCAGCGCGTAGGCCGGTCCGCTCCAGGTCTCGAACACGCCCCGGCCGTAGAGAGGTTGGAAGCAGACGGCGGCGAAGCCGACGGTGAGGACGCGGCGGGCCAGGTGGTCGAGTGTCCCGGTGCGCCCGCTCCAGATGTGCGGCACGTTGCCCAGCAGGGCGGCGGCGAGGACGACGGCGACGACCTGGGGCGCGCCGTGCCGGGCGGCGTGCCCCGCCTCCTCCCCGAGCAGTGCGTAGGCCATCGCCCCGGCGGCGCCCAGCGGTGCGGCCTCGCGCACCTGGGCGCCGGTCCACCGGGTGAGTTCGCCGACCGTGACGAGCACGCCGAAGGCGAGGGCGGCTCCGCGTTCGCCCAGGCCGGTCCAGAGGGTGTCGGCGAGGGCGGCGGTGGCGACGAGGGCGGCGCAGGCGTGGACGATGCGCAGCGCGGTCATGGCCGCGCTCCGGTCCGGCGGCCGGCGACGGGTTCGGACGGTGCCGTGGCGCCCTCCGGCTCGTCGGCGGTGACCGCGGGGCGCCAGCCGTGCCGGCCCAGGGCCCGGGCCAGCGCGGCGACCATCCGGGGGTCGAACTGCGTCCCCGCGCACCGCTGGAGTTCCTCCACGGCGGCCGGTACGGGCCGGGCCCTGCGGTAGGACCGGGTGGACGTCATCGCGTCGAAGGCGTCCGCGACGGCGACGACCCGGGCGCACTCGGGGATCTGGCCGCCCACCAGCCCGTAGGGGTATCCGCTGCCGTCGATCCGCTCGTGATGGTGCAGGATCGCCGCGCGTGCCTCGCCGAGGAAGGAGATGCCGCGGACCATCTCGTGGCCGTATTCCGGGTGCAGCTCGATGATCCGCCGCTCCTCGGGGGTGAGCGGTCCGTCCTTGCGGAGCAGCCGGGTGGGCACGCCGAGTTTGCCGACGTCGTGCAGGATCCCGGCGAAGCGCAGCACTTCGACCCGCTGGTCGTCCATGCCCAGTTCGCGGGCGATCAGCACGGACGCCTGCCCGACGCGCTCGCTGTGCCCGCGGGTGTAGCCGTCCTTGATGTCGACGGCCTGCACCAGTGCGCGGATGGTCGCCTGGTGGGCGGCGCGCTCCCGGTGGTACTGGGCGAACACCCACCAGGACACGTACATCGGCAGCAGCACGAGCAGCGCGGCGACCGGGCCGTACGGACTGCGCCACAGCACGGCCATCATCAGCCCGGCCAGTCCGTGCACCCCGATCGGTGCCAGGGAACGGGACAGCGGCCCCCGCCAGGCGCGGCGCGCCGGCACCCGGCCCTCGACGGCCAGCATCCCGCCGTCGAGGGCGGCCAGCACCAGGCAGAACGCCGGCACGGCGGCCACGGCGGGCAGCAGGGCGTACGGGAAGTCCGGGGCGACGACCGCGGCCCGGCCGCCCAGCGTCCAGTGCACCCGGGCCGCGCCCCACACGGCGAGCGCGAGCCGGGCGGCCCGCCAGATCCGCCGCGCGGTCGCGGGCCGCCGGCCCACGGGGGCCAGCAGTGCGCCCGGCAGCGGCACGAGCGCGGCGGCGGGCGGGGGGAGCAGGAACGCCCCGGCGAGCAGGACGGGGTAGACCGGGTGGAACGCACCCGGGAAGCGGCGCCGTACGGCGTGCTCGCAGGCCGCGTACAGCGCGGCGAGCAGGGCGACCACTCCATAGGGGGCGCGGAGTGCGGGCAGCGGCAACAGGCAGAGCAGCGCGAGCAGGGCGATACCGGCCACATAGCCGCGTACCCGTGCCGGAACCGCCTCCATGACCCCTCCCCCGACCATGCCCTTCCAGGCAGTCGGAGCCTAGGCCTGAAGTCGGGGGGGTCGGGGGCCTATGACCCGGGGATTAGCACGTTCGGGTGATGACCTGCCGGTCAGGAATCCTGGTCAGGACTCCTGGGGCCTGACCGGTCCGGCCGTCACGTCGTGCTCGGGGACCGCCTGGCCGGAGCGGATCAGGTCGATCCGCCCCATGACCTTGGCGCGCAGGTCGGTCGGCACGTCGTCATGTCCGCAGCACCGCTTGACCAGCTTCTTCACGGCCTGTTCCAGACCGTACTTCTCCAGGCACGGCGAGCATTCCTTGAAGTGCTGCTGGAACTTGTCGCGATCGACGTCCGGCATCTCACTGTCGAGGAACTCGTAGAGGTGATCGAGTACCTCACTGCAGTCCGTCTCGTGCGGCTCTCCGCAGCTCATGAGCCCGAGCCTTTCGCTTCGTTCGACTCCCCGGCGCCGGCCGGGACCAGCCCACGCTCGCGGGCGTAGTCCTCGAGCATGCCGCGCAGTTGACGGCGGCCCCGGTGCAGCCGGGACATCACCGTACCGATGGGTGTCCCCATGATGTCCGCGATCTCCTTGTACGCAAAGCCCTCTACGTCGGCGAGATAGACGGCGATGCGGAATTCCTCGGGGATCGCCTGCAGCGCTTCCTTCACGTCCGAGTCCGGCAGGTGGTCGAGCGCCTGCGACTCGGCCGAGCGCAGACCGGTCGACATGTGCGACTCGGCACGGGCGAGCTGCCAGTCCTCGATCTCCTCGGCCGCGCTGCGCTGGGGCTCGCGCTGCTTCTTGCGGTACGAGTTGATGAAGGTGTTGGTGAGGATCCGGTACAGCCACGCCTTGAGGTTGGTGCCCTCGCGGAACTGGTGGAAGGACGCGTACGCCTTGGCGTACGTCTCCTGCACCAGGTCCTCGGCGTCGGCCGGATTGCGTGTCATGCGCAGGGCGGCCGAATACATCTGGTCGAGGAATTCGAGCGCGTCCCGCTCGAAGCGCGCGCTGCGCTCCGTGGTCGACTCCGCGCTGATGCCCTGGCCCTCGGGCAGCTCCGCCTGGCCGTTGTCGGTCCCTGCGTCCGTCCCAGTGACCGGACCCACCTCCTCAAGATCGCGCGTGGGGCCGAGGCCGGACCCACTCGATTCGGAGGATAGACGACGACCGGTGCCTGCCGCCGCTCGAACAGGAGCGGTCCTGGCCGCGTGCAGCACTGACCAGTCCAAGTCAGGACGGCTGCTGCGGCTCGGGCAGATGGTCGAACCCATGCGGCGGACTTCCTCTCCTACGGCATCTGTGCTGGTGGCTCAGCACTTCCGTCCGCCACAACAGTGCCGCCGTGCCGCGCATTCCCGGCGGTCAGCCGAGTGACGCGATCCACTCGACGACCGCGTCGGTGATGACCTCCCACGCCCGCTCCTGGGTGATCCCCGCCCGCTTGGGCACGGCGAAGCCGTGATCGCCGTACGGCACCTCGACGAGGCCGTGGGGCCCCTCGGGGAACTCCTGCGGCCGCCCGAACGGATCGTTGCCGCCCTGCACGACGAGCGTCGGCACCCCGGCGCCCAGCAGTTCGCCGGCGCGGGACTTCTCGGGCCTGCCCGGCGGGTGCAGGGGGAAGCTGAGGGCGAGCACGGCATGCGCGCCGAGTTCACCGGCCGTACGGCAGGCGACCCGCGCCCCCGCGCTCCGCCCGCCGGAGACCACCGGCAGTCCCTGCCCGGCGACCACGGGCCAGATCCCGCGCCACCCGGCGTCGAGCGTCCTCGGCGCGGGCGCCACCTTCCGGCCCGCCACCCGCCAGGGCTGCTCGACGAGCGCGACGCTCACCCCGTGGCCCGGCAGGGCCACGGCGAGCGCCTGCAGGTCCCGCGCCTCGACACCGCCCCCGGCGCCATGGCCGAGGGCCAGCACGAGCTTCGGCTTCCCGGCCGGGTGCCAGGTGACACGGGCGGTTCCGGCGTCGGTGTCGACGGTGTCGGTACGGCTCACGATCTCCACACGCGCCAGCCTAGCCACGGCCGTCCGGACGCCGGCACGGCCGCGGGCGGTCGTGCCGCCGGGGCGGCACGGGTGGGCGGCGGGGGCGCTCCCGGGCCCCGCTCAGAACAGCGTGCCCTCCTCCGGCCCCTCCAGTTCCTTCAGCAGCTCAGGGCCGTTGTTGCGCACATTGCTCACCGCCGTGGACACGGGGTACGCCCGCATCAGCCCCGCGGGGGGCGGCTCCAGCAGCGCGCGCAGCTCCTCGACGTCGGTACGGGAGGGGTCCAGCCAGGCGTCCCACCGGTCCGGCGTGAGCATCAGCGGCATCCGGGGATGGATCGCGGCCAGCGAGTCCGGTCCCTCCGCGGGCGCGACCGCCAGCGGCGTCCGTTCCGCCTCCGTGGTGATCACCGAGCACGTCACCCACCAGGCCTGCGGATGGTCGTCCGGCAGCGTCCGGTCCCGCCAGAACTCGTACAGCCCGGCCATCGCGAAGACCGACCCGTCGGCGGGCAGCACGAAGTACGGCTGCTTGCGCGGCCGCTTCTTCTTCCCCTCGACCTCCAGGTCCCGCTCCTGCCGGCCGGTGACCCACTCGTAGTAGCCGTCGGCAGGCAGGATGCAGCGCCGGGTGGCGAAGGCCCGGCGGTAGGACGGCTTCTCGTGCACGGTCTCCGCCCGCGCGTTGATCATCCGCGCGCCGCCCTCGGGCGACTTGGCCCAGGAGGGGACCAGACCCCACGTGAGCCTGCGCAGTTGGCGAACCGGGTCCGGGTCACCGGCGTCCTTCACAGGACGGTCCAGGACCGCGTAGACCTCCTTGGTCGGAGCCACGTTGTAGTCCGGCTCCAGGGTCTCCTCGGGCTCCCACTTCTCGATTTCAAAGATTCCCGCGAGATCCTCGGGCCCACGACTCGCCGCATACCGTCCGCACATACGTGCCACACTGCCAGACTCCGCACCGCGACAGGGAGCAACCACCGAACATGCAGAGCACCGCCGCCACCGCGCTGCCCGACCTCTGGGACCGCCTCATGGGGACCCAGCCGGACCCCGACCTGTGGGTGGTGCTCGCCACCCTGGTCGCGGCACTCGCGGTGGTCGTCCCGCACACCCTGTGGCGCGTCTCCCGCAACGCCATCACCATCGCCCACGAGGGCGGCCACGGCCTGGTCGCACTGCTCACCGGCCGCACCCTCACCGGCATACGGCTGCACTCCGACACCAGCGGCCTCACCCTCAGCCGGGGCAAGCCGCACGGCATCGGGATGATCCTCACCGCCGCCTCCGGTTACACCGCTCCCCCACTGCTGGGCCTCGGCGGCGCCGCCCTGCTGGCCGCCGGACGGATCACGCTGCTGCTGTGGCTGGCGACCGCGCTCCTGGTGGCGATGCTGGTGATGATCCGCAACGCGTACGGCGTCCTGACGGTGGTCCTGACGGGCGGGACCTTCCTCCTGGTCTCCTGGCTGGCCGGCTCCCAGGTGCAGGCCGCCTTCGCCTACGCGGTGGTGTGGTTCCTGCTCTTCGGCGGCGTCCGTCCGGCGTTCGAGCTCCAGGCGAAGCGGTCGCGCGGCGGCGCGGGCGACTCCGACGCGGACCAGCTGTCCCGGCTCACGCACGTCCCGGCGGGCCTGTGGCTGTTCCTGTTCCATGTGGTGTCGCTGTGCTCGCTGATCGGTGGCGGCCGCTGGC
Organism: Streptomyces sp. NPDC004542; assembly: GCF_040610035.1. NCBI lineage: Bacteria > Bacillati > Actinomycetota > Actinomycetes > Kitasatosporales > Streptomycetaceae > Streptomyces > Streptomyces sp. NPDC004542. Next base: position 25,433 of record NZ_JBEXLP010000061.1, on the reverse strand, counting down.
TGCTGGGCATGTGAGGCTCGCGCGGCCGGCCCCGACGGGCCCGCGGCCCGGCAACGCCCCCGACCGCCCGCCATTAAAGTGGGGCCCATGGCCCCGAACGACGCCCACACCGCCCTCTGGCCCGCCCCGCACGCGAGCGGAGCCGTCGACGCGACGGTCCACGTGCCCGGGTCCAAGTCGGTCACGAACCGCGCCCTGGTGCTCGCCGCCCTCGCCTCCGAGCCCGGCTGGCTGCGCCGCCCGCTGCGCTCCCGCGACACGCTGCTGATGGCCGGCGCCCTGCGCGCGATGGGCGTCGAGATCGAGGAAGGGGTCGGCCCGGACGGCACGGGTGAGGCCTGGCGCGTGCTCCCGACCGGCCTGCACGGCCCGGCCACGGTCGATGTCGGCAACGCCGGCACCGTCATGCGCTTCCTGCCGCCCGTCGCCGCGCTGGCCGACGGCCCCGTCCGCTTCGACGGCGACCCCAGGTCGTACGAGCGCCCCCTGAACGGCGTCATCGACGCGCTGCGCGTGCTCGGCGCCCGGATCGACGACGACGGCCGGGGCGCACTGCCGCTGACCGTGCACGGCGGCGGCGCGCTGGACGGCGGCCCGGTGTCGGTCGACGCCTCGTCCTCGTCCCAGTTCGTGTCGGCGCTGCTGCTGTCCGGCCCCCGGTACAACCAGGGCGTCGAGGTCCGCCACACCGGCGCCACGCTGCCCTCCCTGCCGCACATCCGGATGACCGTCGACATGCTGCGCGCGGTCGGCGCCCAGGTGGACACCCCGGAGTCGGGCGGCGAGCCGAACGTCTGGCGGGTGACCCCGGGCGCGCTGCTCGGCCGCGACCTGACCATCGAGCCGGACCTGTCCAACGCCCAGCCGTTCCTGGCGGCCGCGCTGGTCACCGGCGGCAAGGTGCTGATCCCGGACTGGCCGGCCCGTACCACCCAGCCGGGTGACCGGCTGCGCGAGATCTTCACCGAGATGGGCGGTTCCTGCGAGCTGACCGAGTACGGACTCGCCTTCAGGGGTTCGGGCTCGATCCACGGCATCGACGTGGACCTCGGCGACGTCGGCGAGCTGACCCCGGGCATCGCCGCGGTCGCCGCACTCGCGGACTCCCCGTCGACGCTGCGCGGCGTGGCCCATCTGCGGCTGCACGAGACGGACCGGCTGGCCGCGCTGACCAAGGAGATCAACGAGCTGGGCGGTGACGTCACCGAGACGGCCGACGGCCTGCACATCCGGCCGCGCCCGCTGCGCGGGGGAACCTTCCACACGTACGACGACCACCGCATGGCGACGGCCGGCGCGATCATCGGGCTGGCGGTCGACGGTGTGCGGATCGAGAACGTGGCGACCACGGCGAAGACCCTGCCCGACTTCCCCGAGCTGTGGACCGGGATGCTCCGGAGCGACAGGGCGTAGGGGACTCACCGCCATGCGCCGCTACGGCAAGCACACCGACGAGGACGACATCCGCACCCGCCCCAACCGCAAGGGCAACCGGCCCCGCACCCACATCCGCCCCAAGCACGAGGACGCGGCCGAGGGCATGGTCCTCACCGTCGACCGGGGCCGGCTGACCTGCCTCGTCGACGGCCGTACGGTGCTGGCGATGAAGGCCCGCGAGCTGGGCCGCAAGGCCGCGGTGGTGGGCGACCGGGTGGCGCTGGTGGGTGACCTGTCCGGGAAGAAGGACACCCTCGCGCGGATCGTCCGCATCGGGGAGCGCTCGTCGCTGCTGCGCCGCACCGCGGACGACGACGACCCGTACGAGCGGGTGGTGGTCGCCAACGCCGACCAGCTGGCGATCGTCACGGCCCTGGCCGACCCCGAGCCGCGGCCGCGGCTGATCGACCGCTGCCTGGTCGCGGCCTTCGACGGCGGCCTGGAGCCCCTCCTGGTGATGACCAAGTCGGACCTGGCACCGCCGGACAAGCTGCTGGAGCTGTACGGCGCCCTGGACATCCCCTACGTCGTCACCAACCGCGAGGAACTGGAGGACGGCGGTGCGGCCGACCGGGTGCGGGAGCATCTGGACGGCCGGATCACGGCCTTCGTCGGCCACTCGGGCGTCGGCAAGACGACCCTCGTCAACGCGCTGGTCCCCCAGGAGCGCCGGCGCATGACGGGCCATGTGAACGCGGTGACGGGCCGCGGCCGTCACACCACCACGTCGGCCCTCGCCCTGCCCCTGGCGGCCGACGGGGGCTGGGTGATCGACACACCGGGGGTACGGTCCTTCGGCCTCGCGCACATCGACCCCTCCCGCGTCATCCACGCCTTCCCGGACCTCGAACCCGGCACGGCGGGCTGCCCGCGCGCGTGCAGTCACGACGAACCGGACTGCGCGCTGGACGCCTGGGTGGCCGAGGGCCACGCCGATCCGGCACGGCTCTACTCGCTGCGCAGGCTGCTGGCCACCCGGGAGCGCACGGAAGGCGACTGACGGCCGCGTTGTTTGGCGGCACGCGAGCCCGGTAAGTGCATAATCGCACCGAGCCGGACCTACGGGAGGACAGCACATGGCGTGGCTGCTGGTCATCGTGGCCGGAATGCTCGAGACCGGTTTCGCCGTCTGCCTCAAGCTGTCGCACGGTTTCACCCGCCTGTGGCCCACGATCGCCTTCGCCTGCTTCGCCCTGGGCAGCTTCGGCCTGCTGACCCTCTCCCTGCGGAAACTGGACGTCGGCCCGGCCTACGCGGTGTGGACCGGCATCGGCGCGGCGGGCACCGCGATCTACGGCATGGTCTTCCTCGGCGACCTGGTCTCCGCGCTGAAGATCATCTCCATCAGCCTGGTCATCGCCGGCGTGATCGGCCTGCAACTGTCGGGCTCGGCGCACTAGGTGTTCTGTCCACGGAGGTTGGCTCGCCGCAGCCACGCCTCACGCCGACTGTCGGGCCAGAGCCTCACGCACCAGTTCCGCGACCCCGTCCGCCCCCGGCGGAGCCGCGACGCAGGACAGGGCGAGCCGTACGGCGAGTTCACAGGACCTGGCCAGCTCGGCGGTGTCCGCCGGGCCCGCTCCGGGACCGGCCAGCACCGCGACCGCCCGGTCGCGCACGATCCGCACGAAGTCGCCGGGCGAGGGCAGCGGGCCGTCCGCCCGGCGTTGCGCCGGTACGGCGGAGGAGGACGACAGGGCGGACAGCGCCGGCGCGGGCAGGCGCTCGCTCCAGCAGCCCGTGAGCATGGCCCGTACCAGCGCGTTGTCCCGGGCGGCCGACGTCATCCACTCGGCGGTGGCGGTGAGCCGGTCGCACGGGTCGGCGTGCGCGGCGAGCGCCCGGTCCACCCCGGCGATGTACCCGTCGGCCTCTCTCCGGACCAGCGCTCTGGCGAGCCCCTCCTTGCTGCCGAACTCGTTGTACAACGTCTGCCGGGACACTCCGGCCGCCGCGGCCACGTCCACCATCCGTACGGCGGACCACGGCCGGCGCGCAAGCGCCGTGTAGGCGGCGTCCAGCAGGGATTCCCGCGCTGCAGGCATCATCGCCTCCCTCGGGCGAGCGGCTCTGCGCCCAGATTTGACGCGCGCACAGGCACTGTCAAGGGTTCACGAAGGCACCAGGGGGCGCCTTCGTACCGGCATGCGCGTGTCCTCCGCTGACCTCCGCGCCCCGGTCCGGTGCCCCCGTGCCCCCTCGTACCCCCCGCCCCCGGTAGCACCGCCCCGAGTCGCCCGGATACGGTTCCTGCATGCCCGACTACCTCGACGACCTCCGACTGGCCCACGTCCTCGCGGACGCGGCCGACGCGGCGACGACGGCTCGCTTCAAGGCTCTCGACCTCAAGGTGGAGACCAAGCCGGACATGACCCCGGTGAGCGAGGCGGACAAGGCCGCCGAGGAGCTCATCCGCGGCCAGCTCCAGCGTGCCCGCCCCAGGGACGCGATCCTCGGCGAGGAGTACGGCGTCGAGGGCACCGGGCCCCGCCGCTGGGTGATCGACCCGATCGACGGCACCAAGAACTACGTGCGCGGCGTTCCCGTCTGGGCCACCCTCATCGCCCTGATGGAGGCCGGCGAGGGCGGCTACCAGCCCGTCGTCGGCGTGGTCTCCGCACCCGCCCTCGGCCGCCGCTGGTGGGCCGCGAAGGGCCACGGCGCCTTCACCGGCCGCAGCCTGACCTCCGCCACCCGTATGCACGTCTCCCGCGTGTCGAAGCTCGCCGACGCCTCCTTCGCGTACTCCTCGCTCAGCGGCTGGGAGGAGCAGGGCCGGCTGAACGGCTTCCTCGACCTCACCCGCGAGGTCTGGCGCACGCGCGCGTACGGCGACTTCTGGCCCTACATGATGGTCGCCGAGGGCTCGGTCGACCTCTGCGCCGAGCCCGAGCTGTCCCTGTGGGACATGGCCGCCACCGCGATCGTCGTCACCGAGGCCGGCGGCACTTTCACCGGCCTCGACGGCCGCCCCGGCCCGCACAGCGGCAACGCGGCCGCGTCGAACGGCCTGCTGCACGACGAGTTGCTGGGGTATCTCAACCAGCGCTACTGAGTCCCACGGGACGATCACGCGCGCCCTCAACTGGCCGCGTGCGCCCCCTTGTTGACCCGTCCTTTACCTGGGACCCTGAGAGCACCCTCGTTTGTGAACTTGTGAATCGATGAACCATGTCCTTCACGGGTTCATCGGATTCGTAGGAGGTGCCTCCATCCCATGCTCGTCCGTGACGCCATGAGCACGGTGGTCCTCACCGTCGGCCCCGCCCACACCCTCCGCCAAGCCGCCGCCCTGATGTCCGCCCGCCGGATCGGCGCCGCCATCGTCCTCGATCCGGAGGCCGGCGGCATCGGGATCCTGACCGAGCGGGACATCCTCAACTCCGTAGGCCTCGGCCAGAACCCGGACACCGAACGCATCCACGCCCACACCACCAACAACGTCGTGTTCGCCGCACCGACCTGGACCCTGGAGGAGGCCGCCCGCGCCATGGCGCACGGCGGCTTCCGCCACCTCGTCGTCCTGGACAACGGGGAGCCCGCCGGAATCGTCTCGGTGCGCGACATCATCCGCTGCTGGGCACCGGCCCGGCCACACGTCGTCCCGGCCTGAACACGGAACGGGCCGGGCCCCGCGGGGGAGCCCGGCCCGTCACCGGTGCGCGTCAGCCGCGCAGGGCCGGCACCGCGGTCTCCAGCCGCTTGCCGAAGTCCCCGTCGGCCCGGCGGAAGTTGTCGATCGCGCGCTTGGCGATGTCGTTTCGCGAGACCTGCGCCAGGGAGCCGGCGAGGTTCCGGACCAGGCGCTCCTTCTCTTCCTCGGACATCAGCCGGTAGAGGTTGCCCGCCTGGACGAAGTCGTCGTCCTCGGCGTGCACCGGGGCCTCGTGGTCGCCGGTGACGCCGGAGACCGGGACCGGCTGCCAGAGGGGGCGGTCCGTCTGGGAGGGGCCGCCGAAGCTGTTCGGCTCGTAGTTCTTGGCGCCCTTGTGCCGGCCGTCGTACAGGTAGCCGTCACGGGAGTTGGTGCGCGCCTCGGCCGCGTGCGGGCGGTTCACCGGCAGATGGTCGGCGTTGATGCCGACGCGGTAGCGGTGCGCGTCGCCGTAGGCGAAGAGGCGGCCCTGGAGCATCTTGTCCGGGGACGGGCCGATGCCGGGCACGAAGTGCGCCGGGGAGAAGACCGACTGCTCGACCTCGGCGAAGATGTTCTCCGGGTTGCGGTTGAGCTCCAGCTTGCCGATCTCGACGACCGGGTAGTCCGCGTGCGGCCACACCTTGGTCAGGTCGAAGGGGTTGAAACGGTAGGCCGGGGCCTCGGCGGCGGGCATGATCTGCACGCCGACCGTCCAGGTCGGGTACTCGCCGCGCTCGATGGCCTCGCGCAGGTCGCGCTGGTGGGAGTCGGGGTCCTTGCCCGCGAGGGCCCCGGCCTCCTCGGCGGTCAGGGTCTTGATGCCCTGGTCGGTCTTGAAGTGGTACTTGACCCAGAAGACCTCGCCCGCCTCGTTGTTCCACTGGAAGGTGTGCGAGCCGAAGCCGTCCATGTGACGGTAGGAGGCCGGGATGCCGCGGTCCCCGAACAGCCAGGTCACCTGGTGGGACGACTCGGGGGACAGACTCCAGAAGTCCCAGACGTTGTCCGCCTCCTGCGAGCCCGTGTACGGGTCGCGCTTCTGGGTGTGGATGAAGTCCGGGAACTTGATGGCGTCCTTGATGAAGAACACCGGGGTGTTGTTGCCGACGAGGTCGTAGTTGCCGTCCTCGGTGTAGAACTTCAGCGCGAAACCGCGCGGATCGCGGACGGCGTCAGGTGCACCCAGGTTGCCCGCCACGGTCGAGAAGCGGAGGAAGACCTCGGTCTGCTTGCCGACCTCGGAGAGGAAGCCGGCGCGCGTGTACGGGGTGACGTCGGCGGTCACCGTGAAGGTGCCGTAGGCGCCGGCGCCCCGTGCGTGCACCACGCGCTCCGGAATGCGCTCGCGGTTGAAGTGGGCCAGCTTCTCCAGAAGGAGCTGGTCCTGGAGGAGCACCGGGCCGCCGACGCCCGCGGTCTCGCTGTTCTGGTTGTCGGCCACCGGCGCACCGGCCTCCGTCGTGAGCGGTCCCCGCGTCACGTCCGCCTCCTGCGTCACTGCCGTTTCCTTCCTGCCACTCAGCCCAAAGTCAGGCTCGATCCTATATTGGACAAAGTCCAAGTCAAGTAGAGCTCCAAACTCACACCCGTTCGGAAACTGGTCCTCTTGCTGTTACGCTGGTTCGCATGAGCGACCTTCTGGATCGGCTGCGCGGACGCGGATGGCGGATGACCGCGCAGCGACGCGTCGTGGCCGAGGTCCTCGACGGCGAACACGTCCACCTGACGGCCGACGAGGTGCACGCCCGGGCCGTCGCCAAGCTGCCCGAGATCTCCCGGGCGACGGTCTACAACACGCTCGGCGAACTGGTCTCCCTCGGCGAGGTGCTCGAGGTCTCGACCGACCAGCGGGCCAAGCGTTACGACCCGAACGCGCACCGGCCGCACCAGCACCTGGTCTGCGCCCGGTGCGGCGCGATCAAGGACGTCCACCCGATCGGCAACCCGCTGGCCGACCTCCCCGACTCGGAGCGCTTCGGCTTCACGGTCTCGGACGTCGAGGTGACGTACCGCGGCGTGTGCCCGAACTGCGCGGCGGCCTAGCCTTCGGACCGCGAGCACCGCGAAGCCCCGGCACCGATGGGTACCGGGGCTTTCCGCGATGTCGACTCGTCACGACACCAGCCGACTCGTCACAACACCGAGGGCCGGAACCCATTTCTGGATTCCGGCCCTCGGCCTTCAGTAGCGGGGACAGGATTTGAACCTGCGACCTCTGGGTTATGAGCCCAGCGAGCTACCGAGCTGCTCCACCCCGCGTCGATGAACCAGACACTACGTGAGGGATGCGCCGGGAAGCAAATCGCTCGGGATCACCCGCCTTTGCGCATGCCGTCGGCCGGCGCTACGCGGACAGCTCCTCCCGCAGCGCGTCCCGCAACCGCGCCGCCCGCTCCGCGACCGCCGCGGGCCCGAGCGTCACCGCCCGGTCGGCCCAGCGCTGGCCGACCGCCAGCTCTCCCCGACGCGCGTAGACCAGGGCCAGCCGAAGCGCCGCCCGCCCGTGCCCGGCGTCGGCGGCCCGCTCCCACCACACCGCCGCCTCGGGCTCACTGCCCTCCCGGGCCAGCAGCAGCCCCAGGTTGAACGCCCCGTTGCGCGACCCGGCCTGAGCCGCCTCCCGGTACCACCGTGCCGCCTCGACCACGTCCCCCCGGGCCGCCGACAGCATCCCGACCCGCACCTGCGCCCGCCGGTGCCCCTGGCACGCCGCGCGCTCGTACCACTCCTCGCACTCGGTCTTCTCGTGCACGGCCTCACCGAGCTCGTGCGCCGGCTCGGCGGGCCGCCGCGCGTCCAGCACGGTCGCCAGCCGGTACGCGGCCTCCGCGCTGCCGCCGCCCGCCGCACACCGCAGATGCCGCTCGGCCTCCTGCTCGTCACCCTCCCGCAGCCGCGCGATCCCGACCTGCAGCGCCGCCTCGGTGTGCCCGGCGGCGGCCGCACGCTCGTACCAGCGCAGCGCGACGGCGGTCTCGCCCCGCCCGGCGTACAGGATGCCCAGGTTGAACGCGGCGTCCACGCTGCCGGCCTCGGCCGCCTTGGAGAACCACGGCTCCGCGCCCGTCGTGTCGCCGCCCTGCAGCAGCAGGATGGCGAGGGCGTTCGCCGCCTCCCGGTGCCCGGCGTACGCGGCCCGCCGGTACCACTGCTCGGCCTGGGCGGTCCGGCCCTGCTCGGCGCAGAGCAGGGCGAGATTGTAGGCGCCGTTGTCGTCACCGGCGTCCGTCGCCGCCCGGTACCACCGCTCGGCGGTCTGGGTCTCGCCGCGTTCGGCGTGCAGCGCCCCGAGCGCGTTGGCCGCGTTGCCGTCACCGTCCTGCGCGGCCCTGAGCCACCACACGGCCGCGCTCTCGGTGTCCCCGGCGTCGCGCAGCAGGAAGCCGAGCGCGCAGGCGGCACGCGCCTCACCGTCCTTGGCGGAGGTCAGGTACCAGCGCCCGGCCTCCTTCAGCTCGCCGCGCTTCTCCAGGATCGCGCCGAGGTGCAGCGCCGCCCGCCGGTGTCCGCGCGCGGCGGCCTGGCGGTACCACTGCTCGGCCTCCTCGGCGGCGTGGCCGGCCGCGGTTGTCTCCTCGTGCGCGGCCCTGCGGTCGAGGGCGCGCGCCAGCCGGTACGCGGCCTCCCGGTGGCCGCGCTCGGCGGCGGCCCGCATCCACCGCTCGGCGCCGGCGTCCCCGCGGTGTTCGAGCAGGTCGGCGAGCGCGTACGCGCCGAGTACGTGTCCCTGTTCGGCGGCCTGGCGCAGCCAGTACTCGGCCGCGGGCTCGTCCCCGCGCTCGCGGTGGTGCCGTCCCAGCGCGTGCGCGGCCGCGGCGGAACCGGCGACGGCGGCGATGCGCCACCATCCGGCGGCCTCGTCGGCGTACCCGCGCTGGTGCAGGAGGACGCCCAGGTTGTTGGCGGCGGCCCGGTCACCGGCCGCCGTGGCGGCACGCAGATGGGGTTCGGCTCCGTCGAGGTCGCCGCGGCGCAGCAGCATGGCCCCGAGGACGCTCATCGCCTCGGCGTCACCGGCCTGCGCGGCGAGCCGCTGACGCGCCTCCTCCGCGACCTCACCCGCCTCGTCACGGTCGGCGGACGGCACGAGGTCGGCGGGCAGCACGAAGTCGGCATCCTGCGCAAAGGCTGCAGGTTGCACAAAAGGCCCTGTCTCCCACAGAGATGCCTTGTCCCCCATAACGTCCATCGTCGCACCACCTACAACCGGGGTACACCCGGAATACCGCAGCCCGTGAGGTCACTTCAGCGTTTTGTCGACATGCCCACAGAGAGACAAGTCAAACACAGATCACCGAACTCCCCACGGCGGCGCGGCGGGTCCGCGCGCCGATACATGCGTTCGCCGCACCTGCGCACACCACGAAGGCCCGGATCCAGTCAAGGATCCGGGCCTTCGATTGCAGTAGCGGGGACAGGATTTGAACCTGCGACCTCTGGGTTATGAGCCCAGCGAGCTACCGAGCTGCTCCACCCCGCGCCGTTGTGACTCAACCGTATCACGGCGCGGGGTGACCGTTGACCGGCCCGGTCAGCCGCCGCCGGCCTTGCCGGACCGGGACTGCGCCTTCTCGGCCCGCTGCAGTGCGTCCTCGAGGTCCTTCTGCGCCTGGCCGTACGCCGTCCAGTCGTTCTTCTTCAAGGCCTCCTGGCCCTCGTCGAACGCCTTCTGGGCGTCCTTCAGGGCCTGCTGGACCGTCGGGTTGCCGGACGTGGGCGGGTTGTCGGTGCCGGTGCCGGTCTCCGTGTCCGTGTCCGTGTCGGACGGTGTGGTCGACGGCTTCGCTCCGAAGACCACGTTGAGGGCGTCGTCGAGGGTGTTCTCGAAGGCGGTCTTGCCCCCGTAGGTCACCAGCACCTTCCGCAGCAGCGGGTACTTGAGCCCGCCGCCGCGCACATAGACCGGCTCCGCGTACAGCAGGCCCCCGTCGAGCGGCACGGTCAGCAGGTTGCCGTACTCGATGTCGGAGTCGCCGCCCTTGAGCAGCTTGATGGCCGCGGCGATGTCCTGTTCGGAGTTGAACTTGCTCTGGACCTGTTTCGGTCCGTCGACCGTCGTGCTCGTCGGCAGCTTCAGGATTCTGATCCTGCCGTAGTCGCCCGAGCCCGCCTCGGCGTCGACCGACATGAAGGCGCTCAGGTTGTCCCGGCCGTTGGGCGTGAACGTCGTCGACAGCGAGAACGCCTGCGACGCCTGGCCGGGCACCTTCATGCTCAGGTAGTACGGCGGCACCGCGTTGCCCGACTTGTTGGTCGGGTCGTCCGGCACCTGCCAGACCTCACTGCCGGTCAGGAAGGTCTGCGCGTCGGTCACGTGGTAGCGGGTGAGCAGCTCGCGCTGGACCTTGAACAGGTCCTGCGGGTAGCGCAGGTGGGCCATCAGGGAGTCGGAGATGGCGCTCTTCGGCTTCACCGTGCCCGGGAACGCCTTCATCCAGGTCTTCAGGACCGGGTCCGCGGTGTCCCACTGGTACAGCCTGACGTCGCCGGTGTACGCGTCGACGGTCGCCTTCACCGAGTTGCGGATGTAGTTGACCTGGTTCTGCTGGGCCACCACCGCGCGGTTGTCGTTGGTGGCGGTCAGCGAGTCGGCGGTGGTGTCGCCGAGGGTCGTACGGGAGGCGTACGGGTATCCGTTCGTCGTCGTGTACGCGTCGACGATCCACTGGATGTGCCCGTCCACGACCGCCGGGTAGGCGTCGCCGTCGATGGTCAGCCAGGGGGCGACCGCCTCGACGCGCTCCTTGGGCGTGCGGTTGTACAGGATCCGCGAGCCCTCGCCGATCGCGCCCGAGTAGAGCATCTGCGGCTCGTTGAAGGCCACCGCGTAGGCGGCGCGGTTGACCGGGCTGGAGAGGCTGACCCCGCTCTTGGCCCGGTAGCTGGTGGTCTTCTCGCCCGTGTCGTCGGAGTAGTCGACCTCCTTCTGGGGGCCGCCGACGATGGAGTACGTGGTGGTCTTCTCGCCGTAGTAGACGCGCTGCTGGTACTTGGGCAGGTCACCCTTGGCGGGCAGGTCGTACTCGGTGAAGACCGGCTGTCCCTCGGAGTCCGCCTCGGTGCCCTTGGCGGCGACCACGCCGTAGCCGTGGGTGTAGCGGAAGTGGTTGTTGATCCAGTTCTTCTTCGGGATGCCGTCGAGGTTCAGCTCGCGCAGGCCGATGACGGTGTCCTGGTCCTTGCCGTCCTTGGTGTACCGGTCGACGTCGAGGTTGGTCGGGAAGCCGTAGTAGTTCCGCATCTGCTGCAGCTGCTGGAACGTGGGCGAGACGATGTTCGGGTCGAGGATCCGGATGCTCGCCGCCTTGCCGACGTCGTCGCGCAGGGTGGTCTTGTCCTCGGTGGTGCTCCGGCCGGCGTACTCGGAGACCTTCGCGTCGTCGATGCCGTACGCCTTGCGTGTGGCCTTGATGTTCTTCTCGACGTAGGGCGCTTCCTTGGCCTGCTCGTTCGGCTGGACCTGGAACTTCTGCACGATCGCCGGGTAGAGGCCGCCGATGAGGATCGCGGAGAGGACCATCAGGCCGAAGCCGATCACGGGCAGCTGCCAGGTGCGCCGCCACAGGGTGGCGAAGAACAGCAGGGCGCAGATGGCGGCGATGCAGAACAGGATCGTCTTGGCGGGCAGGTAGGCGTTGGCGTCCACGTACCTCAGGCCGGTCCAGTTGCCGGTGGCCTTGAAGTCGCTGGACTTGACCGCCAGCCCGTACCGGTCGAGCCAGTAGGCGACCGCCTTCAGGGCGACGAAGACGCCGAGGAGCACCGACAGGTGTCCGGTGGCCGCGGCCGTGGCGCGGGCGCCGGGGCTGGTGACGCGCAGCCCGCCGTACAGGTAGTGGGTGAGCGCGGCGGCGATCAGGGACAGGATCGCGGCGGCGAAGCCGAAGCCGAGCAGGAACCGGTACCAGGGCAGGTCGAACGCGTAGAACGAGACGTCCAGGTGGAACTGGGGGTCCTTCTGGTGGAAGGGCACGCCGTTGACCCACATCAGCCAGGTCCGCCACTGGCCGGCCGCGGACGCGCCCGCGATCAGTCCCACCAGGGCGGTGATGGCGGCCAGCAGCCACTTCTTGTACGGCGCGATGCCCATGCGGTAGCGGTCCAGGCTCTGCTGCTCCATGGACATGGCGCTCAGCGGGGGCCGCATCCGGTGGGCCAGCCAGATGTTGAACCCGACCGCTATGGCCATCAGCAGCCCGAAGACGAAGAACAGGCCGGTCTTCGTCCACAGTGTGGTGGTGAAGACGGACGAGTAGTGCACCGAGCGGTACCAGAGCCAGTCCGTCCAGAAGCCGGCGAACATGGTGAACGCCATGCCGAGCGCGGCGAGGACCCCCAGGGTCATGAGCAGGGTCCGGGCGCGCCTGGACGGGCGGCCCACTCTGATCCGCGGCCCCGTCGGGCCTCCGCCGCGGTCCGGCATCTGGAAAGCCAAGGTGCGCCCCTCGATGTTCGCTGTCGATCCGTCAGGCCCTGATGTTCTCGGGCCGTCCGTGGTCCCCCGTGATCGCGGTCCCACACCTATGCAACTTACTCACGGTTTACTCGGTTCCCGATTCCGGCCGGGAACGAGGCAGGATTGTGACCATGTCCAACACTCCCATGGCAGCGAGCCCGCTCACCCGGGCCGTACTCGAGATCGACGAGTACGCCTCCGGCCTCGGCTGGGACCAGCCCGCTCGCCTCTTCGCCCTCGTCGACACCGCGCGGCTGCGGGCCCAGGAACCCTCGCTCGCGGCGCAGCTCGGTCTGGAGGAGGGACCGCAGACCACCGGTCTCACCCCGATCGAGCAGGACGAGGTGCCGACGGACCGGCCGCTCGACGAGTTCCTCGGCACCATCGCCTGGCCCGACGCGGTGGCCGGCTGCGCGCTGACGGTGGAGCGCCTGATGCTGCCGCCGGCCGCCGAGGCCCAGGTCCCCGAGGGCCTGAACGAGGCGAAGCTGGCGAAGTGGGTGGCCGCCCACCCCGAGCGCCAGGAGGTCCGCATGACGGTCGCGGTGCTGCGCGACGGCACCCGCGAGTCGGCGCTGCGGCTGCGCGAGAAGGACACCCCGACGGAGGTTCTCACCGGCCCCGACCTGGTGCCGGGACTGGCGGAGGCGCTGATGGCGACATTCGCCGACTGAGCCGGCCGGGCGCGCCGAGCCGGCCGGGCCGGCTCAGCCGATGGGGCTCCCGGGCAGCCGGGGTCAGCCCTTGGTGGTGCACTTCGGCAGGTCGGCGGTGTCGCCGCCACGGATGTCCTTGAGGGCCTCGAGGGCGTCCTCGATGGTGTTCACCTTGACCAGCCGGAGTCCGCTCGGGGTGTCCTTGGCGGCGGCGGCGCAGTTGTCGGCGGGCGTCAGGAAGTACTGGGCGCCCTTGCCGCGCGCGCCGACGGTCTTCATCTCGATGCCGCCGATCGGACCGACCTTGCCGTCGTCGTCGATGGTGCCGGTGCCGGCCACGAACTTGCCTCCGGTCAGGTCGCCCGGGGTCAGCTTGTCGTAGATGCCGAGGGAGAACATCAGCCCGGCGCTGGGGCCGCCGACGTCGGCGAGCTTGATGTCGATGGTGAACGGGAAGGTGTGGTCGGTCCCGGCGGAGATCCCGACGATGGCGCGCTTGGCTCCGGTGTCGTGGGAGGCCGCCGTGGTGATCGTGACGTCCCTGGTGGCGGTCGCCGTCCGGTGCTCCTTCTCGGCGGCGGCCTGCTCCTTGGCCGTGACGACCTTGAAGACGACGTCCTGGCCGGGCTTGTGCTTGGTCACCAGCTCGGCGACGTCGGCCGGCTCCTTGACCGTCGTGCCGTCCACGGCCTTGATCACGTCACCGGCGTGCAGCCGGCCCTCGGCCGGGGAGTCCTTGACCACCGTGGAGACGATCACCCAGGACTTCACCGGGATGTCCAGTTGCTGCAGGGCGGCGACCTTGGCGCTCTCCTGCGACTGGGTGAACTCCTCGGCGTTCTCCTGGGTGGACTGCTCCTCCGTCTTGCCGTCCGGGTAGAGCGTGTCGTGCGGCACGACCTTGCTGTCGTGGGCGAGCCATCCGTAGACGGCCTCCACCAGGTTCATCCGGTAGTCGGCGCTGGTGACCCTGACGGTGGTCATGTTGAGGTGCCCGGAGGCCGCGTACGTCTTGTGCCCGGAGATCTGCAGCACCGGCTCGCCGTCGTGGTCGCCCAGGGTGTTCACGGTCGGCCCCGGAGACATCTCCGAGTACGGCACGGGGATGAAGACTCCCGCGCACAGGAGCGCGATCAGCATCAGGGTGGAGGCGAGCATCGTCGCGGTGCGGCGTGGCATGCCTCGACAGTACGGGACGCCCCTGTCGGCGCACCGTCAGGGCCACCCTTGTACCGTCCCCGTCAAGTACGGGAGTGAGACCTCTCCATGGCCTCACGGAAACGGGCGTATCCGTCCAGCTCGGGGCCGTCGCTCCGGACCTTCCGTGTCCGGTTGGCCCAACTGCCCCAGAGTCCGGCGCCGATGGCAGCCACCAGCGGAATCAGCAACCAGGCGAGTGCCGCCATGCCGCCCTCCCAACCCATGTGAGCATCCGGGTGAGCATCCGGACTGACTGATCAGCAGATTAACCTTCCGCACTGACAACGCTCACGGCAGGGGTCGGGTTACGCAACCGGGATACGGCAAGTGGGCTCAGCAGGCGCCGACCCACTCCTCGGTGCCGTCCGAGAATTTCTGGTGCTTCCAGATGGGCACCTCGTGCTTGAGGTCGTCGATCAGCTTCCGGCAGGCCTCGAAGGCCTCCGCCCGGTGCGGACACGCCACCGCGACGACGACGGCGAGATCCCCTACCCGGAGGTCACCCACCCGGTGTACGGCCGCCAGCGCCCGCACCGGGTACTCCGCGACGACCTTCTCGGCGACGCGCCGCATCTCCGCCTCGGCACTCGGGTGACACGAATAGCCCAGCGCGTCGACGTCGGCGCCCCCGTCGTGGTTCCGCACCGTCCCCACGAACAGAGCGATCCCCCCGGCGGCGTCGTCCCCGACGGCCCGGAACACCTCATCCACCGACAGGGCGCTCTCCCGGACGCCGATCAACCTGACGGGATCCTGGCCGGGACGCTCTGCGGGGTGCTCATTACTGGCTGACATAGGACCATCGTGCCGCACGACACCGACGACACGGAACAGCCCGCGAGGGATGCCGGGCACGACCCGTGAGGAGAGGGGAGGGACGCGGCTCCTGGGGCCGGGAAGGGCAAGGGCGGCGGGTGCGAGAACCGCTCCTCAGATGCGGCGCCGTGCCTTCCGGGCCCGCCGCACCACGGCTGCGGCGCCCAGCAGGGCCACGGTCGCCCCCGCGGCCCCGGCCGCCGTCGCGTCCTTCCGCCCCAGCCGCCGCCCGGCAACGGTGTGCCGCCCGGACACCTCGTCCAGCAGCTCCGCGAGCACCTCCTCGTTGGTCCACCGCGGCCGCCACCCGGCGTCGTGCAACCGGCTCCCGCTCACCACCCACGGGTACATCGTGTACGCGAGGTCCCCCGCCGGTGACGGAGTCAGCCCGATCCGGTGCAGCCGCGCCGCCGCCCCCAGCGCCACCGCCGACGGCAGCTCCATCCGCCGGATCCCGCTGAGTTCCTCGACCTCCTCCTGCTCCAGCCACCCGTCGCACCCGACGGCCAGCTCCCCCTCGACCTTCTCCAGAACGGCGTACTCCAGCGCGCCGCACAGGTCCTCGACATGACAGAACTGCCAGACCGGCCGCGACCCGGCCACCACCAGCAGCCGAGGCGACTCGAAGTACCGGGTCAGCGCGGTGTCGGTGCCCCCGACCAGCACCGCCGGCCGTACGACGGTGACGTTCAGCCCGGGATGCGCCCGCGGAGCGCGCCGCGCGAGCCGCTCGATCTCCAGCAGGTCCCCGACCCCGGTCGCCTCGGCCGTCGCCCGCAGCTCCGCGTCCTCCGACAGCGGCAGCTCGTTGTCCGGCAGCGCCCCGTAGACCATCGCGGAGGTGCACAGCACCACACGGTGCACCCCGGCCGCCGCGGCCGCGGTCAGCACGGTCTGCGTGCCCCGGACGTTGTAGGCCGTACGCGCCGCCGGATCGGTCTCCAGATCCAGGTCGAGCGCGAGGTGGACGACGACGTCGGCGCCCCGCAGCTTGTCCGCGATCGCCGGGTCCCGCACGTCGAGGATGTGCCACTGCGCCGCCGCGCACTCCCCGCGCCGTTCGTCGATGGCGATGACCTGCTTGACTTCGTCCGACGCGGCGAGCCGCTCGGTGAGCAGCGCCCCGACCCCGGTCGCGGCGCCGGTGACGGCGACGACGGGCCCGCGCGTGGCAGGACCGGTTGAGTGGTTTCGCGCTGCGCGAACCTGCGGATCTGGGGAACTCACCAGGCGTCTCCAGCGGTTGTCTTCAGTACGAGCGTGAGTGACGCGTACGTACCAGGTGGCATCCATCCTGCCGCAGGCCGAGAGTCGGCGAAGCACCGAGGCCCGATCGGGTCGGGGTGTCTACGCTGGGTGGTGTTGTCGGGCAGCCGCGCCGCCGGAAGAACCGGTGGCCTTACCAGCCGAGGAATCCCGTGAGTGACACCCCATTCGGATTCGGCCTTCCGCCGGAGGAGCCGGAAGACGGCGACGAGGGCAAGAAGAAGGACCAGGAGAGCGGTGGTGGGCAGGGACCGGCCAACCCGTTCGGTTTCGGGCTGCCCGGGGCCGGGGGTTTCGGCGGCCCCGGCGCCGACCATCCGCTCGCAGCCATGTTCGGTTCGCTGAACCCCACCGACCTGGGCGCCGCCTTCCAGCAGCTGGGCCAGATGCTCTCCTACGAGGGCGGCCCGGTGAACTGGGACATGGCCAAGCAGATCGCCCGCCAGACGGTCTCCCAGGGCACCCCGGACGGCGTCAAGGACGCGAGCGTCGGCCCCGCCGAGCGCCAGGCCGTGCAGGAGGCCGTCCGTCTGGCCGATCTGTGGCTGGACGACGCGACGTCCCTGCCGTCCGGTGCGGGCACCGCGGTGGCCTGGTCGCGCGCGGAGTGGGTCGAGGCGACCCTGCCGGCCTGGCAGGAGCTCGTCGACCCGGTCGCCGAGCGGGTCGGCGCGGCCATGGGCGACGTCCTGCCCGAGGAGATGCAGGCCATGGCGGGCCCGCTGATCGGCATGATGCGCTCGATGGGCGGCGCCATGTTCGGCACGCAGATCGGGCAGGCCGTCGGCGTGCTCGCGGGCGAGGTCGTCGGCTCCACCGATATCGGACTGCCGCTCGGCCCGGCCGGCAAGGCCGCGCTGCTGCCGGCGAACGTCGAGGCGTTCGGCAAGGACCTCGGCGTGCCGCGGGAGGAGGTGCGGCTCTACCTCGCCCTGCGCGAGGCCGCCCACCAGCGCCTCTTCGCGCACGTGCCGTGGCTGCGCTCGCACCTGTTCGGCGCGGTCGACGGCTACGCGCGCGGGATCAAGGTGGACACCGCCAAGCTGGAGGACGTGGTCGGCCAGTTCGACCCGCAGAACCCCGAGCAGTTGCAGGACGCTCTCCAGCAGGGCATGTTCCAGCCGGAGGACACGCCCGAACAGAAGGCGGCCCTGGCCCGCCTGGAGACCGCGCTGGCACTCGTCGAGGGCTGGGTGGACGCGGTGGTCCACGCGGCCGCGAAGCCCCGGCTGTCGTCCGCCGACGCGCTGCGCGAGACGCTGCGCCGCCGCCGCGCCACCGGCGGCCCGGCCGAGCAGACGTTCGCCACGCTGATCGGCCTGGAGCTGCGCCCGCGCCGCCTGCGTGACGCCTCCCGGCTGTGGGCCTCGCTCACCGACGCGCGCGGCGTGGACGGCCGGGACGCCCTGTGGTCCCACCCGGACATGCTGCCGACGGCCACCGACCTGGACGACCCGGACGGCTTCGTCCACCGCGAGCAGCTGGACTTCTCCGAGCTGGACAAGATGCTCGGCGAGGCGGCGGGCGGCTCGGCCGGGAAGCCGGACCTGAGGAAGCCGGACCTCGGCGAGCAGGACGGGGACGAGGCCAAGGGCGACGACACCGAGTGAGCCTGTACGACGACGCGGTCCTCGTGCTCAAGGGCTACGAGGACCAGGAAGCGCTGCGCCAGGCCTACCTGGACCACCTGGCGGCACACCCGGACGGCATGTGGAAGGCCTGCGGTGCGGGGCACCTCACGGCGAGCGCCCTGGTGATCGATCCCGAGCGCGGCCGGGTGCTGCTCACCCTGCACAGGAAGCTGCGGATGTGGCTCCAGATGGGCGGCCACTGCGAGCCGGGGGACGCCACCCTGGAGGAGGCCGCCCTGCGGGAGGCGACGGAGGAGTCCGGCATCACCGGCCTCGCTCTGCTGCCGGGCGGGCCGGTGCGGCTGGACCGGCATCCGATCCCGGCGCCGTGCCACTGGCACTTCGACGTGCAGTACGCGGTCCTGGCGCCGTCCGGCGCGATCCAGGAGATCAGCGACGAGTCCCTCGATCTGCGCTGGTTCGGCTACGACGAGGTGGCGGACGTGGCGGACGAGTCGGTGGTACGACTGTTCGGGGCCACGCGCGCCAGACTCTGACGGGACGAGGGGTGACCGCCCGGCGCGGTCACCCCTCCCTTGTGCTCAGCTCCAGACGTTCCCCTGGTTCTGTCCACGCGCCCCCTGCTGTCCCATCCCGAACTGCGCGGCGAGACCCTGTCCGATCTGGGCGTGCTGCGGCGGCAGCAGTTCACTCGGCTGGACCAGCGCGAAGCCGGTGCCCATGAAGCTGAGCTCCCAGCCCTCGCCGGTGCTGCCCCGGCGCCGCCACACCCCGGAGGAGTGCGTCTGGGCCTGCATCTGCACGCGCAGCCCGGTCGACCAGGCGACGATCGCGTCGGCATCGCAGTTGACGTACTTGTCGGGTGTCACCTGCATCAGCAGCGGGGCACCCGAGGTCATCAGGGCGACCTTGCCGCGCCCGGTGATGTTGAGCTGGTACTTCCCGGAGCCGGAGATGCCGTACAGGCTGTCGACGGCGATGACCTCGTGGTGCAGCGAGGAGTCCATGGCGAGGACGTAGCCGCTGTCGACCGTCAGGCCGTCCTGCTCCACCTCCATGACGTGGACGTACTGGGCGAGGTTGGCCAGGTAGACCGTGCCCTGCCCGTGACAGCGCATCAGGTCCAGGCCCTCACCGGTGTACGCACGCGCGCGTGCCTGGTTGTTGCTGCGGTACTCGGCGTCGAACTCGACCAGCCCCTGGTAGGCGACCATGGTGCCCTTGCGGGCCAGGAGGTCGTCGTGCCCGTCCAGGGTGACGCGGAGCATCTGCTTGTTCTGCAGGCTCCACCGCTCCTGCGTCTGCAGGTCGTTGTGGGCGAAAAGCGGGCTCTGCATGGTATGTGTGCTCCCCCTCAGCCCCGGAACCGGAGGCGGTCGGTGCTGTCCTCGCTGGGCTGGACGACGACGATGCCCTGGCCGGAGAAGGCCATCTGGTAGGCCTCGCCGCTGCCCCGGCCGATCAGCGACTGCGCCTTGAAGCTGCGCTTGCCCTTGACCTTGAGGTTCGGGGACCAGGCGACGAGCGCGTCCGGGTCGACGTACGTCTCGTCCTCGCCGCCACCGCAGTCCACGACGATCGGCTTGCCCCGGGAGGTCAGGGCGACCCAGCCCTGACCGGAGATCTTGGTGTTCCACAGGCCCTGTCCGGCGAACTTCGCCAGGCCCTTGACCCGCTCCACGCCCCAGGTGAGGTGGGCGTCGAAGGCGAGCAGGTTGGTGGCGTTGACGGAGATGCCGTCGCCGTTGAGGTTGATCACGACGACGTTCGCCCCGTAGTCGGCCAGGTAGAGCAGGCCGTCCCCGGTGACCTTCATCAGGGGAGCGCCCTCGCCGGTGATCCAGTCACGGGCGACCTGACGCACGGCCGGCGGGTTGGGCTCGTACTGGATGAACCCTTCGTAGGCCACCATCGAGCCCACGCGCGCGAGGAGGTCGTTGCCGGTCTGCATGGCGACCTTCAGCATGTGGTCGCCGTGGTTCTCCATGCGGGCGGTGACGGGTGCGGGGGCATAGCCCGCGAGCGGCTGGTTCATGACGGGCTCCCTCAGACCTCGTACGGCTGGACGACGATGAAGTTGCCGGGCGCGCCCCGGAACTGCAGGTTGACGCTCTCCCCGGTGTCGCCGGGGTAGGCGTTGCGGCGCATGCGCACCTGGCTGGAGACGATCACCTGGGAGGCGGCGGACCAGGCGACCACCGCGTTGCAGTCGGCGAACGTGGTGGGGGTGACCGGCAGGACGACCGGCGTGCCGTGCGTCTTGACGACGATCGTGCCGGTGCCCTGGAACTGCATGGTGAACAGGGCTCCGCCCGGGATGCCGTGCCCCTCGATGCGGCGGACCTCGTACTGCAGGCTCTCGTCGAAGGCCAGCACGTTCTCGGCGGAGACGCAGATCGCGTCGCCCTGGAGTTCGACCGGGTGCAGGTGCGTGGAATTCTCGGCGAGGAACACCTGGCCCTGGCCGGTGCAGCGCATCAGCTGCATCTCCTGGCCGGTCGCGTTGCCCACGATCCGGCCGGCGAAGCCCGCCCCCTTGTAGTTGAAGTCGACCTTGCCCTGGTAGAGCACCATGCTGCCCTGGCGGGCGAGCACGGGCTGGCCGCCGATGCCGAGGTCGACGCGGATGAGCTTCTTGTTCTGCTGTGTCCAGCGCTGCCCGGTGGGCGTCTCCTTGAACTGCTGGAGCGCGGCGCCCACCCCGGCGCCCTGGTGGGCACCCTGAGGCACGCCGTACGGTGCGGCCGACTGGCCCGGGACCTGGCCGAAGGACGGCTGCTGGCCGTAGCCGGGGGGCGGGGTGGGCTGGCCGTAGCCCGGCGGCGGCGCCGGGGCCTGCGGGGGCTGTGCGTAGCCAGGGGGCAGGGGCGCGCCGGGGGCGGCGGGCTGGCCGTACTGGGGTGCCGGGGGCGGGGGCGGGACCGGGCCGGTGGGCGGGGTCAGGGGGGCGATGACCGTCGGCGCGGCGTGCACATTGGGCGCGGGCGGCGGCGTGAAGCCCTGCGGCGCGGGCGCCGGGGCGGGGGCCGGAGCGGGGACGGGGGCGGGGGCGGGGGCGGGGGCGGTCGGGGCGCTGAACGCGGGCGGCGCGGTGGCCTGGGCGGGCGGGGCGAATCCCGGCGTGACCCCGGCCTGGGGCTGCTGCGGGGCGGCGGCGGGCGCCTCTTCCTCGAGCACCTCGCCGCCGAAGTTCTTCAGCAGGGCCTCGAGGCCGCCGTCGAAGCCCTGTCCGACCGCGGCGAACCGCCATACGTCCTTCAGGTAGAAGTCGCCCAGCATCACGGCCCGCTCGGTGGAGAACTCCGAGCCGGTGAACGAGTACCGGGCCACCTCCTCGCCGCCCGCCACGATGCGCAGGTACCCGGGGCCGACCTGCGACATCTGACCGGCGCCGTCGATGGTCGCCGTGAACGACAGCTTCTGGATCTGCGGCGGGATGCGGTCCAGGGTGACCCGGAAGGATTCCGTGTCCCCGGCCTGTGTACCCAGGAGCTGGATGGACTCCTCGGGGGACTTCGGCTGGTTGAAGAAGATGAAGTACCGGTCGTCGGAGAGACGTTCGTCGGCGTCGAGACCGAAGCAGCTGATGTCGAAGGTCAGCCCGGGGGCGGAGATCTGCACACCTACGTACAGATCGGTACCCGCCGTGAGGTCACTGATCCTGGCCTTGTGGCCCCGTTGGAATTCCCTGGCCATGCGTTACGACCGTCCCCCATCCCGAATGTGAGTGCGTCGCGCCAGGCTAACGGCAAACTCCGAGACCGGACGAAGTCGGTACGGACCCGGTACAAAACCGTGGTCGGCATCCGCCCGGGATCACGGCGTACCGGCCGGTCAATTCACCGCGTACCGGGCAGATGGGGCAACCGCTCGGCGGCGACCACTCCTTCGAGGTAACCACGGGCCCGTTCGGTACGCGGATAGGCCTCCAGCAGCCGCCAGAAGCGCTGGCCGTGGCCGGGGACCAGCAGGTGCGCGAGTTCGTGGAGGAGGACGTAGTCGACGACGTACTCGGGCATGCCCTGCAGCCGGTGCGAGAGCCGGATGCTGCCCTCGGCGGGGGTGCACGAGCCCCAGCGCGTGTTCTGGTTGGTGACCCAGCGCACGGTGGCGGGCCGGGCCCTGCCGCCGAGGTACTGGGCCGACAGCCACTGTGCGCGCCCGGCCAGTTCCGCGTCGTCCAGTACCTGCTTGCTCTCCTGGGCCGCCAGTTTGTCGAGCATGACGGTCACCCAGCGCTGCTCCTCCGCCTCGGACATCCGGGCAGGGATCAGTACCACGGTGCGATCGCCCTCGCGGTACGCGGAGACCGTCCGGCGTCGCCGGTCGCTCCTGCGGACCTCGATCGCGCTCGCCCCCGAGCCGCTCGGCGGCTGGCTCGTCGTACTGCGCTGTGGCTTTGCGGCGCGGTGCAGTGGGTCGGCGGGCACGCCCCGACGTTACCCGTTGCGCCCGCGGGAAGTCCCGGGTCCGGAAAGGTTCCCTGCCGATCCCCCGCCATCCGTCTGATTCGTACGACCGATGCGCACGACCGATGCCCACGGCCGATGCGCACGGCCGGTGATCACCCGGTGTGCACGACCGGTACTGAACATTGATTTATATGACGAACCATGCCGCTTGTGGACAACTTCGGGCACCCGCTCGCCGGACCGGGCATGCTGGCACTCGTCGGCGGAGCGTGACCGGCTTCACCGCCCAGGAAGAAGTTCGGGGATTTTTTCAGGACTACGGGGGCCTGCGATGCATCCGATGGTGAAACCCGCGCTCCGGCGCGGCTGGCGCGACCTGAACACCGTGCAGTTCGGGATGACTCCGGCGCACGCGATGACACTGGGTCCGATGGACACGGCGACCGGCAGTTTCCTGGACCTGCTCAACGGCAGCCGGGGGCTGCCCCTCCTGCGCGAGGAGGGACGTCGGATGGACCTGCCCGACGGCCATGTCGACGGGCTCGTACGACGGCTGACGCGGGCGGGGCTCCTCGATGACGCCCAGGGGGGCGGGCCGGACGCCGACGCGCTGCGCGCCAAGCCGGACGTCCTCGACCGGCTGCGGCCGGACCTGGCGTCGCTGTCGCTGACCGCGTGCGAGCCGGGCGAGGCGCTCGCCCGGCTGGCGGCCCGCCGCGCGCTGCGCGTGCAGGTCCGGGGCACCGGCCGGGTCGGTGCCCTCGTGGCCTCACTGCTGTCGGGTGCGGGTGTCGGCGAGGTGGACGTGCGTGACGTCGGGTGCGTCGAGCCGTGGGACGTGGGGCCGGGCGGGTTGCCGGCCGAGTCCATCGGCGAGCGGCGGACGGAGGCGGCGCGGCAGGCGGTGCGCAGAGCGGCCCCGGGGCGTCCGCCGCGCCGGGGCCGGCGGTCGCCGTCGGAGAGTGGCGAGCCGGGCTTCTCCCTGGTGGTCCTCGCCCCTCGGGACGACGTGGCCGTGCACGCCCCCGACCCATCCGGGGCGGAGCCCCTGCTCGCCTCCGGGACACCTCATCTGCATGTGGGTGTCGTGGAGGGAACCGGCGTCGTGGGTCCCCTCGTACTGCCCGGCGAGACGGGGTGCGCCGGATGTCTGCACCAGGGCCGTACGGACCGGGACCCGGTCTGGCCCCGCCTGGTCGCGCAGTGGCGCTCCGGGAGGACCCGGCCGGTGCCGCCGTGCGATGTGACGCTGGCCACGACGGTCGCCGGACTCGCGGCCGCGCACGCCCTGGCCTTCCTCGACGGCGGATCACCGTCGAGCGCGGGGGCACGCTGGGAGGTCTCCCTACCCGGCCTGAACTGGCACGCCCGGCCGATCTGGCCGCATCCCGCATGCCCCTGCGGGGCCGCGGACAGAGGTAACGGGGAACACTCCTCCACGAACGGGGAGCCGCACGAGACAATGGCGGTGCAACGGCCGTCGACGCGTCGACCGAGCACGATGGACGAGACGCGGCCGACTGGGACTTGGAGGGCGCATGTCTGATCTTCCCCGGAAGGCGGTCACCCGGACCGCCAAGCTCGCCGCGCTCCCGCTCGGTTTCGCCGGGCGGGCGACCTGGGGCCTGGGCAAGCGGATCGTGGGCGAGTCCGCGGAGATCGTCGGCCGTGAGCTGCAACAGCGGACGGCCGAACAACTGTTCAAGGTCCTCGGCGAGCTGAAGGGCGGGGCCATGAAGTTCGGGCAGGCGCTGTCCGTCTTCGAGTCGGCCCTGCCCGAGGAGATCGCCGGACCCTACCGGGCTGCCCTGACGAAGCTGCAGGACGCGGCTCCGCCGATGCCGACCCGCACGGTGCACGCGGTGCTGGAGGAGCAGCTGGGGCCGCAGTGGCGTGAGCTGTTCCTGGAATTCGAGGACAAGCCGTCGGCGGCCGCCTCGATCGGGCAGGTGCACCGCGGGTTGTGGCACGACGGCCGCGAGGTGGCGGTCAAGGTGCAGTATCCGGGGGCGGGCGAGGCCCTCCTGTCCGATCTCAACCAGTTGAGCCGTTTCGCCCGTCTGCTGGGCCCGCTCATCCCCGGGATGGACGTCAAGCCGCTGATCGCGGAACTGCGGGACCGTGTCTCCGAGGAACTGGACTACGGCCTGGAGGCGCAGGCCCAGCGGGTCCACGCGGAGGAGTTCACGGACGACGCCGACGTCGTGGTCCCGGCGGTGGTGCACCAATGTGATCAGGTGCTGGTCACGGAGTGGATCGACGGCATCCCGCTCTCGGAGGTGATCTCGGACGGCAGCACGGAGCAGCGCGATCGCGCCGGCCAGCTCCTGGCCCGCTTCCTGTTCTCCGGCCCGGCCCGCACCGGCCTGCTGCACGCCGACCCGCATCCGGGCAACTTCCGCCTGCTGCCCGACGGCGAGGACAGCTGGCGCTTGGGCGTCCTGGACTTCGGTACCGTCGACCGCCTCCCGGGAGGCCTGCCCACGCCGATCGGCGACTCCCTGCGCATGACGCTGGAGGGCAGGGCCGAGGAGATCTACGAGCTGCTGTGTGCCGAGGGCTTCGTCAAGGAGTCCATAGACCTCGACCCGGACGCGGTTCTGGACTACCTCCTGCCGATCATCGAGCCGGCCCGGGCGGACGAGTTCACCTTCACCCGGTCCTGGATGCGCAGCCAGGCGGCCCGCATCGCCGACCCCCGCTCCCCCGCCCACCAGCTGGGCAAACAGCTGAACCTGCCCCCGGCGTACCTCCTCATCCACCGGGTGACCCTGAGCACCATCGGGGTCCTGTGCCAGCTGGGGGCGACGGTACGGCTCCGCGAGGAGCTGCAGGAGTGGCTGCCGGGGTTCGTCGTGCCCGAGGAAGTGACGGAGGAGCCGGCCGCGGAGGCCTGAGCGGCCGGCACCACGGGGCCGGCGCAACGCACCGCGGGGGCCGGTCCGTCAGGACGGACCGGCC
>NZ_JBEXLP010000060.1:0-46527 GCF_040610035.1 Streptomyces sp. NPDC004542 | reverse complement strand
GACTACACCGTCGAGACCGGCCGCAGCATCGCCGACCTGCGGCTCGGCGCGCACCTGACGGTCTGACGAGCCGGCCGGGGCCACCCGGCCGGCCGTCGGGCTCCGGGGGCGGGGCCTGACACCCGCCCCCGGTCTGCCGTGCCCGCCCCCGGTCGCGGGCGGGCCGCCCGGGTCAGGACGGCACGATCCGCCACTGCTGCTGCGGAGCCGCGAGGTACGTCCACTGGTCGATGCCGGCACCGTCGTCCGTGGAGCCGCCGCTGACGTCGAGCGACAGGCCGCTGAGACGGTTGACGAGCAGGTGGTGGCCGTCGCCGGTGGGGGTCACCGCCCAGTGCTGCTGGGGCGCGTCGGCGTCCGCCCATGTGGCGACGTTCCCCGCGTCGGCCCGGGACAGCCCGGCGACCTCCAGCAGCTTGCCGCTGCTCACGCTGCGGATCTTGTAGTAGCCGTCGCCGGTGGGCACGAAGGTCCACTTCTGGTTCGCCCCGCCGTGCCACGTCCACTGCACGACGTCGGTGCCGTCGGCGGTGCCCGAGGAGGCCACGTCGGCGACCTTGCCGCTGTGCCGGGCGACCAGCCGGTACACGGTGCCGTCACCGGGCAGTGCGGTGGACACCAGCGCCGGTCCGGCGCTGCGGCCGCCGATCCTGACCCCGCCGATGTTGGCGTAGCCGCCGGTGGCCGCGTCGACCCGGATCCGTACGAAGCCCACGTTCCCGGCGGGCCACTCAGCCGTTTTCAGACTGCGGTCGCCGGCCCAGGTGCCGGCCGCGACCTGGGTGAAGGTGGTGCCGTCGGTGCTGGTGGAGATCGTGTACGACGTGATGTCGCCGTCCGTGGAGCCGGTGCGGTTCCACTGCTTGGGCAGGTACTCGAGGGCGGAGACGTCGCTCCACACTCCGCCCAGGTCGATCGTGATCGACTGGGGGAGCGGCAGGCTCCAGGTCGACCAGCACGTCTCGACGCTCTTGTCGCTGAGCCCGTCGATGGCGTTCAGCGGGCCTTCACCCGTGTGGAATCCGGTGGCGTAGGCGCTGACGGGGGTGACGGGGTGCTCGACCCGCGGCGGCTGCGGGGGCAGCGGGGCCCGGGAGGGGTCCGGGCTCCAGGCGGCACCGACCTCGGCGAGCCGGTTGACGATGTTGGTGTCCAGCACGCCGTCGCGGTTGGGCGGGCAGTTCAGGATGAACGAGGTGTACTTGGGCTCCAGGTCGGCCAGATGGGACAGGATGGAGGCCTTGCTCATCGGGTCCGCGGCCGGCGTACTGGGATGCCAGAACCAGCCGTCGCTGATCGTCTGCCCCTGCAGCCCGGCGTAGGTGTTGCCCGCGGGGGCGGTGACGCCGAGGGGTTCCTCGAAGAAGATGGCGTCGCCGAGGAACGGCACGGACAGCCCGCCGATGTCGATCATGACGATGTCCGGCTGCAGCGACTTCACGTGCTCGCGGACGCGTTGGTACGACACCGCCTGCTGGCCCATCTGCCAGGCGTACCCGTCCGTGACGAACAGGTCGATGGTGCCGTAGCCCGTCAGCAGTTCCGTGATCTGGCCCAGGACGTAGGTCAGGTCCGCGGGCTGGATGGCCTCGGCGCTGCCGACGCCGTGGCGGGTGTCGTAGGCCTCGACGCCGTGGGTGCGGTCCCAGATCGAGAAGTAGAGGCCGACCTTGAGGCCTCGCGCCCGGAACGCGGTGACGTACTGGGCGACGACGTCCTGCGGGTAGGAGCTGTATGCGACGTTCTGCTTGTTGTATGCGGTCGGCCACAGACAGAATCCGTCGTGGTGCTTCGTCGTCAGGACGCCGTACCCCATCTTCGCCGCCGCTGCCGCCGCCGCCCACTGGGCGCAGTCGACGCCCGTCGGGGCGAACAGCGCGGGATCCTGGTGCGGTGCCGCCCACTCCTCGTCGGTGAAGGTGCCGAGGTTGAAGTGGTTGAACATCCCGAAGCGCAGGTCGACCAGCCTGCTCAGACCGTCCTGTGGTGCGGCGGCGAACGCCGGGCCGGGTAAGCCGATGCCCGCGGCGACGGGCAGCGCCGTAGCGGCCACGGCGGCGCCCGCGGCGCCGATGAACCTCCTGCGGGGCAGTCCTCCTGACACCTGTTCACTTCCGATCTGACGGCCACTGTGGTGGGGGGCTGGTGGATCCTGCGGAACGGTGGAGCCGAGAACTCCGACCTATGGATGTCATCCGGCAGAGACGGAAGTCAATCCCCGTGCATGGATGAATGGCCGATGGATTGTGCAGATCGAAGTCACTGTGTGCGTTTTCATTCCTTTTCTCTGTCGGCAGACAGGGGATGTTTCGCCCTGGTACGGCCGTCCCGGTATCGGCTCAGGCGGAGTAGCCGCCGTCGACGTCGATGGTCTGGCCGCTGACATAGCTCGCGCGCTCGGATGCCAGGAAAGCCACCACCTCGGCGATCTCGTGGGAGAGGCCGAAGCGCTGCAGCGGTGTGAGCCGTTTGGTGATTTCGATCGACGCCGGGTCGAAGGCGCCGCTCTCCATCAGTGCCACACCCATCGCGTCCTCGACGACACCCGGCCCCACCGCGTTGGCGCGGACGCCGAACTTGCCCTCCTCGCGGGCGACCCCCCGTACGAGGACCTCGATGCCGCCCTTGGGAGCGCCGGACAAGATGTCCTTCACCGGGAAGCGGCGGACCGCGATGCTCGTGACCGCGGTGAGGGAGCCCGCCGTCCGGCGCAACAGCGGCAGCGTCGCGTGCACCACGTTGAAGAACGCGTTGAGCTCCGCGTCGACGTGCGAGGCGAATTTCTTGGGCTCCAGCGCGCTGATGTAGATCTGGTCCACGAACGGACCACTGGCGTGCACCACCGTCTTGACCGGGCCGAGCTCGTCATCGACCTGCCCGACGAACGTCTTCACCGCGTCGGTGTCCGTGAGGTCCGTTCGCTGCGCTCGCGCGACCGCCCCGGCGGCCTCGAGTTCGGTGACCAGCTGCCGCGCCTTGGCCGTGTTGGAGTGATACGTGAAGGCGACGTCGTGGCCGTCGCGCGCGAGCGCACGGCACGTGGCCGCGCCGATTCCGCCGGTGCCGCCGGTCACGAAGGCGACGGGGCGGGGTTCACGGTCGGGTGTGGTGGTCACGGAGGAGTCCTCTCATGGTGTGCGGGGGTCGGGCGGGAGACAGGGAGCCGGCCGCGACGGCCGGGCGGACCGGAGACCGCCTGGCCGGCGCCGGGCGGCACCTCGTGTCACGGCCTCAGTCGGACGTCGTGCCGGCCGCGTCCGCCGCGCGGTCGCGCAGCACCCGGCGCAGCAGCTTGCCGGACGGGTTGCGGGGCAGGGCCGCCACCATCTCCACCGAGGTCGGGCACTTGTAGCGGGCCAGGTTCTGGCGGGCGTAATCGATCACCTGCTGCGGTTCCGGTGCGGTGCCCTCCACCGGTACCACGTAGGCCTTGGGGGTCTCGCCCCATGTGGGGTGCGCGACGCCCACGACAGCGACCTCCGCCACGTCCGGGTGACCGGCGATCACCTCCTCCAGCTCGGAGGGGAAGATGTTCTCGCCACCGGAGACGATCATGTCCCCGACCCGGTCGGACAGGAACAGGTATCCGTCCTCGTCCAGCCGGCCGAGGTCGTTGGTACGCAGGAAACCGTCCGCGGTGAGGACCTCCGCGGTGAGCTCGGGCTGTTTGTAGTACCCGATCATGTTGCCGATGTACTTGACCCAGATCTCACCGACCTCGCCCCGCTTCGCCTCCTCACCGGTGAGCGGGTCGACCAGCCGGACCGTCAGGCCGGCGACGGGACGCCCGGCCGACTGAAGGCGCTCGGGATGCCCGCTGTCGTGGTGGGCGGCGCCGTCGAGAAGCGTCACGGTCCCCCAGGCCTCGGTCAGGCCGTAGATCTGGGCGAGGTCTGCCTGCGGCAGGAGGTCGAGGACCGCGTGCAGCACGGATGAGGAGATGGGGGAGCCGCCGTAGGCGACGAGCCTGAGCGAGGACAGGTCGGTGGTCCTTGCGGCCGGGTGGGCGCAGAGCCACTGGATCATGATCGGCGCCACCACCGTCGAGGTGACGCGGTTCCGCTCGATGGCGCGCAGCAGGTGGTCTCCCGAGATCTCGTTCTGGACGACGATGGAGATGCCCGCCGACAGGGCGCCGGCGACGGCGCCGATGCCGCCGACGTGGAACCAGGGGAGGGCCGGCAGCAGCACGGCGCCCGGATCGAGCTTCCACACCCCGGCGACCAGGCGGACGGTGGCCCGCAGTCCGGCGCAGCTCAGCATGACCCCCTTGGGGATGCCGCTCGTTCCGGAGGTGTAGAGCTGGGCCGCCACGTCGGTGTCCTGCAGGACGGCGAAGCGCTCGGGTGCCAGAGGGGCGGCCGAAGCCTTCCACTCGTCGTAGCCGAGCTCGCCGTGCGTGGCGGAGCCGCCGATCACGATCACGTCTTCCACACGGTCGGCGTTCTCGAGGGCCGCGCGGGCCAGTCCGAGCAGCTCGGACTGGACCACGACGACGGTCGCGTCCATGTGCTCGATCAGCGCGTGGGTCTCGCGGACGCTGAGCCGCCAGTTGACCGGGACCACGACGGCCCCCAGCATGCCGGCTCCGGCGGTCAGCTCGATCTGCTCGACCGAGTTCCTGCCCACGTAGCCGATCCGGTCGCCCTGCTCGACGCCGAGCGCGGCCAGCGCGCCGGCGACCGTACGCGAGCGGTCGCGCAACTGGGTGTAGGTGACCTTCCGGTCATCCTCGATGACGGCGGTCGCACCAGGGGTGCGGTCCGCCCAGGTCTCGACGCCTTCTACCAGGCTGTGGTGGGACGGCACCATGCACTCCTCGGGATGAAGGGAAGCGGTATCGATGGTGGTGCGGGCGGGGTACGACAGGCCCCGGCGGACCGGATGAAGGGGACCCGGCAGGGCCGGAGGCGGCGGCGGCCGGTGCCTGGCGCAGCCCGACGGTGGGCGCGGACGCCGAGGCGGCGGGCTCGCGGGGAAGGTTTTCCCGGGGGTGTCCTGCGTGGACGCCGCACGTCAGGAGAGTCGCTCGATGACCATGGCCATGCCCTGACCGCCGCCCACGCACATCGTCTCCAGGCCGAACTGCTTGTCCGTCACCTGCAGCCCGTTGATCAGCGTGGAGGTGATCCGGGCGCCGGTCATGCCGAACGGGTGGCCCATGGCGATGGCGCCACCGTGGACGTTGAGCCGTTCGGGGGCGAGGCCGAGCTCCCGCGCCGAGGCGATGACCTGGGCCGCGAAGGCCTCGTTGATCTCGACCAGGTCGATGTCGGAGAGGGCGAGACCGGCCCGCTCCACCGCCCGGCGCGAGGCCTCCACCGGGCCGAGCCCCATGATCTCGGGGGACAGGCCGCTGACCGCGGTGGAGACGATACGCGCCAGCGGTGTCAGTCCCAGTTCGGCGGCCTTGGTGTCCGACATGATCACCAGGGCGGCGGCGCCGTCGTTGAGCGGACAGGCGTTGCCCGCCGTCACCGATCCGCCGGCGACGAACACCGGGTCGAGGGCGCCGAGCGACTCCATGGTCACACCGCGGCGGGGACTGTCGTCGGTATCGGCCACCTCTCCGCCGGGAAGGGTCACCGGAATCAGGTCGCGGTGCCAGAACCCGTCGGCCTGCGCCTTCTCGGTGAGGTGCTGGCTGCGCAGCGCGAACTCGTCCTGGTCGGCGCGGCTGACGCCGTTGCGCCGGGCCACGTTCTCCGCCGTCAGCCCCATGGCGATGTAGGCGTCCGGCAGCTCGCCCGCCTCCCGCGGGTCGCTCCACGGCTGTCCGGCGGCCATCCGGTCGGCGGTGCGCGCGGCAGCGGCGGAGAAGGCCGGATTCCGGGTGTCGGGCAGGTTGTCGCTGTGGCCCTTGACCGAGCGGCTGACGGTCTCGACTCCGGCGGAGACGAACACGTCCCCCTCACCCGCCCGGATGGCGTGCAGTGCCATGCGGGTGGACTGCAGGCTGGAGGAACAGTAGCGGTTGACCGTGGTACCGGGCAGGTGATCCATGCCCATGAGCAGGGAGACCACGCGTGCCATGTTGAAGCCGGACTCTCCGCCCGGCAGCCCGCACCCCAGCATCAGGTCCTCGATGTCGGCCGGGTCCAGGGCCGGCACCTTGTCGAGGGCCGCGCGGACGACCTGGGCGGCCAGGTCGTCCGGCCGGATCCGGGCGAGTGAGCCCTTGAACGCCCGGCCGATCGGAGAGCGGGCGGTGGCGACGATGACTGCTTCACGCATGGGCGTAGGACCTCCGAAGCGTCGAACAGGAGCTTGGCGGGGGGATTCCGCAGATTGTCGTCACGTCTCTTTCCGTGCGTCAACGGTTGCGTTGATGGTGATCCGACGACGCGGGCGGTTCCCGGGCCCCCGGCACGTCGCCGGCCGGGCAGCCGGAGGTGAGGGCGGGGCCGATGGCCGGGCACCCCGTAATCAACGCAAGTGTTGACGCTTGTCTCCGTGTGTGCGCACACTGAATCAACGTCAACGTTGACGACGGAGCCGTCGATCGCTCCTCACCAGGAATGAGCAGGTTTCCCATGTTCTATGAGTGGTTCGGCCAGAGCCTTGCGGGAGTCCTCGACCACACGTGCCGCTGCCACCCCGGCCGTGAGGCCCTCGTCGTCGGGGACCGGCGCCTCACCTATCGCGAGCTGCAGGACGCGGTCCTCGAACTGACGGCCGGCCTCCAGACGATCGGCGTCGGTCCCGGCAGCCGGGTGGCGGCCCTGGTCAGCGGCTCCGAGGAGCTCGCCACCGTGGTGCTCGCCCTGCACCGGCTCCAGGCGGTCCTCATCCCGCTGAACCTGAGCTGGACCCCTCGTGAGCTGGTGCAGTCCTTCCAGCTGACCGATCCGGACCTGCTGATCACCGTCGAGGAGTTCCGCGGCAACCGGATCGTCGCCGGACTGGAGGAAGCCCTGCCGGAGCTGGCCGCCGGATCCTTCGGGGAGCTCCGGCTCGCCGACGCTCCCACGCTGCGCGGCGTCGTCACGGTCGGCGCCTCCTCCGGCCGCCCCTACGCGCGGAGCTTCGCGGACGTCAAGGCGGCCGGCCGGGGGTACGACCGTGACGCGCTGCTGCGCCTGTCGGAGACCGTCGACCCCGAGGCACCCGTGCTGTGCCTGCCGACATCGGGCTCCACCGGCACCCCCAAACCGGTGGTGCACTCGCAGAACAGCTTCCTGGCCAACTGCGCCAACTTCGCCGACGCGGCGGAATTCGGCCCCGGGGACCGCTTGCTCAACTACGGCACCACCTACCACGTCTCCGGCCAGCTGCTCTTCTTCATGCCACTGCTGCGCGGCGGCTCCCAGGTGCTGCTGGACTGGTTCGAGCCCCGGACCGCGCTGGAGCTCATCCAGCGCGAGAAGATCACCGTCACCTGGGGCTTCGACGTGCACTACCTGATGATGCGGCGCCATCCGGACCTGGCCGACTTCGACATCAGCTCGCTGACCCGGGCACTGATCGGCAGTGATCCCGCCACCTTCGACGAGATCGCCGAGCTGGGCTTCGAGCACCACGGCAACATCTACGGCTGCTCGGAGTACGTCTCCAACCTGTTCCCCTACCGGGACCGCTTCGACCGTGAGCGGATGAAGCACTCGCACGGCCGTCCCACGGAGGGACTGCTCCAGAAGATCGTCGATCCCGCCTCCGGCGAACGGGTGCCGACCGGCCGGACCGGCGAGATCTGCCTCAAGGGTCCCGGCCTGTTCAAGGGCTACTACAAGATGCCCGAGGTGACCGCGCGGGCCTTCGACGACGAGGGCTACTTCCACACCGGTGACCTCGGCTACGTCGACGACGCCGGCTACACCTACTACCGGGGCCGGCTCAAGGACGTCGTGAAGACCGGGGGCGAGAACGTCTCCGCCCGCGAGGTCGAGCTCTTCCTGCAGACCGAGACCCCCTACGTGCGGATGGCCCAGGTCTTCGGCATCCCGGACCCGAAGTGGGGGGAAGCGGTCACCGCGATGGTCGAGCTCCGCGCCGGCGTCCGGGTCACCGAGCAGGAACTGCGCGACTTCTGCCGCGGCAGACTGGCCGGCTACAAGATCCCCAAGCGCTTCGTCATCGTCGGCGAGGACGACTGGATCGTCGCCCCGACCGGGAAGCTCGACAAGAAGGCCCTGCGCAGCCGCGCGCTGCGCGAGATCGAGGCGTCCGACGCCGCCCGCCGTTGAGACCCGGGCACACGACCCCACCGAGTGAGGACACTTCATGGATTTCGACATCTCCGAGGAGCAGAAGGCGATGGTCGCCGGCGTGCGGGACGTTCTGCGGGGAAAGTTCAGCGGCTCGCACTTCCGCGAACTGGAGGACAACGCCGAGTGGCCGTGGGAGGCGATGCGGGCACTGGGCGACCACGGCTACCTCAGCATCCTCGCGCCCGAGGAACTCGGCGGCGCCGGTGGTACCAGCCTGGACGCGATGCTGTGCCTGGAGGAGGCCGCCCGGGTGATGGGCGGCCCGGCGATGGCCTACTTCACCACCATGTGCTTCGGGGTGCGCTCGCTGGTCGAACTCGGCACGCCCGCGCAGCAGGAGAAGATCCTGCCGGGACTGATGGCGGGAACCAGCTTCGTGGGTCTGTCCCTCACCGAACCGGACGGCGGGACCGACGTCCTCGGCGCCATGCGCACCCGTGCGAAGCAGGACGAGGACGGCAGCTGGGTGATCAACGGCGCCAAGATCTTCACCACCGGTGCGCACATCGCCGACTACGTCATCGCCGTGGTCCGGACCGGCGGATTCGACAAGCGCGGCAGCCACGGCGTGACGATGTTCCTGGTGCCCACCGACGCGCCGGGCCTCACGATCACCCCGATACCGCTCTTCGCGCAGCGCACCACCGGCGCCAACAACGTGGTCTTCGACGACGTCCGGGTGCCCGGCGACGCGATCCTCGGTGAGGTCGACAAGGGCCTCTACGCCCTGTTCGGCGTGCTCAACGACGAGCGCATCGGTGCCGCCACGATGGCCCTGGGCATCGCGCAGGCCGCTTTCGACGAGGCCCTGGAGTACGCGAAGACACGGACCGCGTTCAACCGCCCGATCGGCCAGTTCCAGGCCGTCCAGCACAAGCTCGCCGAGATCTGGGTCCGGATCCAGGCGGTGCGCCAGCTGGTCTACCGCGCCGCGTGGCTGCAGACCGAGGGCAAGCCCGCCGAGATGGAGTCGTCCGGCGCCAAGCTACTGGCCTCGGAGACCTGCATCTGGGTGGTCAACGAGTGCATGGACGTCCTCGGCGGCTACAGCCACACCCTGGAGTTCAACATGAGCTACTACCTGCGGGACGGCCGCTACACCTTCGCACCCGTCACCAACAACGCGGTGAAGAACCTCATCGGCGAACGCCTCGGGCTGCCGAAATCCTACTGACCCACCCTCTCGAACCGACCCCCCTCGCACACCCATGAGAACGGACGGCACCGTGCAGGAACGCGACTCCTTCGAGGACTACACGATCGGTGAGCGGCTGGTCAGCCCGGCCCGCACCATCACCGAGTCGGACGTGGTCAACTTCGCGATGATCACGGGTGACTGGCACCCGATCCACGTCGACAAGGAATACGCCGAGAAGAGCGGCTTCGGGCAGCGCATCGCCCACGGCATGCTCACCATGAGCCTCGGCGGCTCCATGTGCATGTGGATGGGCCCGAACGTCTTCGCCCCCAAGAGCTTCATCGCGTTCCTGGCCATGGACGAGATCCGGATGAAGAACCCCACGCTGATCGGCGACACCATCCACTGGGAGGGCGAGGTCGTCGGCCTGGAACCCAAGAGCAACGGGCGCGGCGTCATCACCTACGCCTGCGAGGTGCGCAACCAGCGCGACGAGGTGTGCGCCTCCTACGTGCAGAAGATCCTGGTCGGCCGCAACAGCGACGAGAACGGGGCGAACCGATGACCCTCTCCGGCCGTGCGGCCATCACCGGCCTGGGCGAGACCCGCTTCGCGTCGGGTGCCACACGCAACCCCCTCGCCCTCGCCCTGGAGGCCGTCCAGAAGGCCGCCGACGACGCCGGCATCGCCGTCGAGGACATCGACGGCATCGTGCGCTACTCGATCGACGGCTCGGCCAACGACCAGATCCTGCACCAGAACCTCGGCATGAAGGACCTGTCCTTCTCCGTGGAGATCCCGTACTACGGCGGGTCCGGCGCGGCGGCGGTCGGGGCCGCGGCCGCCGCCGTCCACTCCGGGCTCGCCAGGAACGTGGTGGTCTACCGGGCCTTCACGCTCAGCGACATGACCCACTTCGCCAAGCGGAACTCCGCCACCGTGTGGGCCATGCAGGGAGGCGTCGCCGATTTCATGCGGCCCTACGGGTGGCTGTCGATGATGGACACGTACGCGCTGACCTACGAGACCCACCGTGCGAAGTACGGCACCACCACCGAGCAGCTCGGCGCGATCGCGGTGGCGATCCGCAAGGCCGCCAACCGCAACCCCAACGCGATCCTGCGGGACGTGCCGCTGACACTGGAGGACCACGCCCGCGCCAACCCGGTCTCGGGGCGCCTGGTCGTGGACGACGTCACCCTCAGCGACTGCGAGGGGGCGGCCGCCGTCATCGTCAGCTCCGTGGAGCAGGCCCGCGACGGGCGGCACAGGCCCGTGGTCATCCTCGGGGCGGCGGCCGGCCTCGGTCCGGACCCGTCGCTCAACTGGGAGATGCACCTCTTCAAGGACGACCCGACGGTGTCGCCGGCCCACTACGTGGCGCCCAAGGTCTTCGGCATGGCCGGTGTCTCACCCGCCGACATCGACGTCGCCCAGATCTACGACTGCGCGACCGTCAACGTCCTGCTGCAACTGGAGGACTACGGATTCTGCGCCAAGGGCGAGGGGGGTTCCTTCGTCGAGAACGGCAACGTCGAACTGGGAGGCGCGCTTCCGATCACCACCAGCGGCGGCATGCTGGCGGAGGCGTCGATCCATGGTTTCAACCACGTCATCGAGGGGGCCAAGCAGATCCGCTCCACCTCGACCAGCCAGGTCGACGACGCCGAGCTGTGCCTGGTCACCAGCTCCGTTCCCACGCCCACCAGCGCCGTGATCCTCGGCACCGACCGCGGAGGTTCCCGATGACCGGCACCTACGACCGTCCCCTTCCCCGCTTCTACGCCGAGGGGGCCAGGGAGTTCTACGAGGCGGCGCGCGCGCACGAGCTGCGGATCCAGCAGTGCGCCGACTGCGCCGCGTTCCGGTTCCCGCCGCAGCTCATGTGCCCCTCCTGCCGCTCGACCCGGTCGCGGTGGACCCGGGTCTCGGGCCGGGGCACCGTGCACACCTTCACCGTGGTGCGCGGCTACGAACCCCGCTCGGTCCCCATGTACTCGTGGCCGGCCGAGCGGTATCCGATCGTGGTGGTGATCGTCGAGCTCCCCGACGCCGACGGGGTGCACATCGTCAGCAACATCGTCGACTGCGACCCGGACGAGCTGCGGGTGGGGATGCCGGTGGAGGTCGTGTTCGACGACGTCACGGACCAGGTGACCCTGCCCAAGTTCCGCCCGGTGCGGGACACCGCCGAAGGGTCGGCATGACCGTCCCCTGGGTGCCCGCCGACCCGCGGTGACCGGC
The DNA here is from genome assembly GCF_040610035.1 of Streptomyces sp. NPDC004542. Classification (NCBI taxonomy): domain Bacteria; kingdom Bacillati; phylum Actinomycetota; class Actinomycetes; order Kitasatosporales; family Streptomycetaceae; genus Streptomyces; species Streptomyces sp. NPDC004542. The sequence goes on along the minus strand of NZ_JBEXLP010000060.1, from coordinate 34,938 downwards.
ACGGCCCCGCACTGCCGAAAGGGGCGCCCGGCCGGCCCGCATCCCCCGCGCCGGGCGCCCGTCGGAATCCCGCGGACCGCCCGGGCGGGGGCCACTAGAGTTGGCGTCCCGTACAGGCCGGTCAGGAGACGTATGTCCGAGAGCAATATCGCCCGACGCCGTGCGCTCGCACGCAAGGAGGGGAACGCCGCCTACCTGGAGAAGCGCGCTCAGGTGGTCGCCGCTGCCACGCACCTCTTCAAGCAGAAGGGCTTCGGCGCGACGACACTCGCCGACATCGCCGAGTCCGTCGGGATCGACCGTGCCTCGCTGTACTACTACTTCCCGAGCAAGGACGAGATCCTCCAGGAGGCGGTCGCCGGGGTCACCAGCCGCAACCTGGAGATGATCCAGGGGCTGCGCGGCTCCGGTCTGTCGTCGTCCGAGCGGATAGAGCGCCTCATCCACAACGCGCTGGTGTCGTTCCACGACAACTACCCCCAGGTCTTCGTCTACATCCAGGAGGACATGACCCGCATAGGCAGCCGCAAGGACCTGTGGGCCAAGACCATGCTCAAGCAGACCCGCGAGTTCGAGGAGGCGCTGCTCGACCTGATCAAGGACGGCGTCACCGAAGGGGTCTTCCGCCCCGACCTCGACCCCGACCTCGTCGCCCACGCGCTCTGGGGCATGATCAACTGGACGCACCGGTGGTACCGGCCCGGTGCCGTCGAGCCCGATCGGATCGCACGGGAGTTCGCAGCCGTCTTCCTGCGCGGCATCGAACGCCGACCCGAGAACACCCACGGACCGACGAGAGAGTAGGACGGCCCCGTGCACGACCTCGACGAACTGGCGAGCCGGCTCGCCATCCAGAACAGGATCGCCCAGTACGCGCACGCCGTGGACCGGCGTGACTTCGAGCTGGTCCGGGACTGTTACCACCAGGACGCCTATGACGACCACGGCCGTTACAAGGGCGGACTCGACGGCCTCATCGACTACTTCCACCGGCTCGCCCGCAAGCTGGACAGTACGTATCACCTGATGGGAACGCCCTACATCGTGCTGGAGGGCGACACCGCCCGGGTGGAGACGTTCGCGCTCCATCGCGCCCAGGTCACCGGCGACGCCCCGGTCCTGCAGGGGCTGCGGTACGCCGACCGGTTCGAGCGGCGCGAGGGTGACTGGCGGATCGCCCACCGGCTGGTGATCCTCGACTGGGAGCACGCCGCCGGCGACGCGCCGCGGCTGCCCAGCCCCCCGGAGTGGCTCCGCGGCGACCTGGGCGAACGGGACCCGGCGTACGAGATGTTCCGTGAGGCGCGGCCGGCGGCGGAATGAACACCTCGCCCGGCTGATGACGTGAGGGCCGCCCCGGCCGGGGCGGCCCTCGCCGTTCGGGTGCCCGGCCGGGTCAGAAGGACGCCTCGTCCAGGTCCATGAGCGAGTTGTCGGTCGTCTGGGCGATCACCCGCTCGGCGGCCAGCCGGGGCAGTACGGTGCGGGCGTAGAAGGACGCCGCGGCGATCTTGCCCTCGTAGAAGTGCCTGTCCCCGGTGCCGACGTCGCCGAGCAGTGCCCGCCGCGCGACCTCCGCCTGGCGCAGCAGCAGCCAGCCGATGACGAGGTCGCCGGCCGCGAACAGCAGCCGTGTGGTGTTCTGGCCGACCTTGTACACGTTGCGCGGGTCGTTGGCCGCGTCACGCCGCGGGTCGGACTTCGCCAGCTCGTCGGTCATGAAGCCGAGGATGCCCAGCACGTCCCGCAGCCCCTCGCGCAGCAGCTCGCGCTCGGCCCGCAGGAACCCGGTGCCGTCCTCGCGGGCGGCGAACTCCTCGATCTGCGCGGTGAGGTGGGTCAGCGCCCGGGACCCGTCCTTGACGATCTTGCGGAAGAAGAAGTCCTGGCCCTGGATCGCGGTGGTGCCCTCGTAGAGGGTGTCGATCTTGGCGTCGCGGACGTACTGCTCGATCGGGTGGTCCTGGAGGAAACCGGAGCCGCCCAGGACCTGCAGCGACTCCTGGCCGAGGAGCACCCAGGCCCGTTCCGAGCCGACGCCCTTGACGATCGGGAGCAGGAGGTCGTTCACCCGGTCGGCCGTCTCGGCGGCGCTTCCCTCCTGCGGTCGCCCGCCGCCGGACTCCAGGAGCGCCTGGTCGACGAGGTCCTGCTGCGTCGCGGTGTAGACGACGAGGGCGCGCAGACCCTCGGCGTACGCCTTCTGCGTCATCAGCGAGCGCCGGACGTCGGGGTGGTGGGTGATGGTGACACGCGGTGCGTCCTTGGCCGGGACGGCCGGATCCGAGCCCTGGACCCGCTGCCGGGCGTAGTCGAGTGCGTTGAGGTAGGCGGTGGACAGCGTCGAGCTCGCCTTGGTGCCCACCATCATCCGGGCGTGCTCGATGACGCGGAACATCTGAGCGATGCCGTCGTGCCGGTCGCCGAGCAGGGTGCCGACGGCCGGCTCCCGGTCGCCGAAGGTGATCTCGCAGGTGGGAGAGGCCTTGAGACCCATCTTGTGTTCGAGGTTGGTGACGTGGGCGCCGTTGCGTCCCGTCAGCTCGCCGGTCTCCAGGTCGACATGGAACTTGGGAACGATGAACAGCGACAGCCCCTTGGTGCCGGGTGCGCCGCCTTCGGGGCGGGCGAGCACGAAGTGCACGACGTTGTCGGCCAGGTCGGAGTCGCCGGAGGTGATGAACCGTTTCACCCCGGTGATGTTCCAGGTCCCGTCGGCGTTGCGCGTGGCCCTGCTGCGGCCGGCGCCGACGTCGGAGCCCGCGTCGGCCTCGGTCAGCACCATCGTGCAGTGCCAGCCCTTCTCCAGGATCCAGCGGGCCATCCTCCGCTGCTGCTCGTTGCCGAGCCGGTGGAGGAGCTTGCCGAAGAAGTAGGAGGCCGCGAACATCGCGATGGCCGGATTGGCCCCCAGTACCAGCTCGTTCATCGCCCACCTCAGGCTCGGCGGGACCACCGTGCCGCCGAGCCGGTCGGGCACGTCGACGTTCCAGAAGCCCGCGTCCAGGTAGGCCCGGTAGCTCTTCGCGAACGATGCGGGCATGGTCACCGAGCCGGTGGCGCGATCGTGGACGGGCGGATTGCGGTCGGCGTCGGCGAACGACTCGGCCAGCTCGTGCTCGGCCAGCCGGGCGAGCTCTCCCAGCATGGTCCGGGCCGTGTCCGCGTCGATCTCGGCGTACGGGCCGCGGCCCAGCACGTCCTGGCGGCCGAAGACCTCGAACAGGTTGAACTCGAGGTCCCGCAGGTTGCTCTTGTAGTGGCTCACTGGACCGTCCTGGAGTCGTGGCAGGGGCGCGACCTCTGCAGACTAGGTCCCCGGCGGCATCCGATCAACGGAAGTGTTGACTATTTTCAACGTTGCCGTTGACGGTTGTCGGCCGCGTGGCGCGGCGTCGGCGAACGGGCGGCCCCGCGTCGTGCGGGGAGTGTCCGCACCTCGGGCGTTGGTCGGTGTGCTCCGTTGTGGGAGCCCTGCCCGTTTCGTCAGGGACCCTCTGCGTACTCGCGGGAAACATCCCGCCAATCCTTGGGAGTTGATGCGATTGGTGGGGCATGTGGGGTGGAAAACACTGGCAGACATGGGATTTTTGTCGGCGGGACGAGCCGAAGGGACAGACGATGCGACAGGGGTACAGCCGCAGACAGGTGCTCGCGGGCGGCGGGGCGGCCGTAGCGGGTGCGGCCACCGCGGGGCTCGCGACCGGTACCGCGTCCGCCGGGGAGCGTGACGCAGGCGGCCGACGGCTGCCGTGGATCCTGGACACGGTCATGTGCAACCCGGGCGAGGGCGTGGTCCTGACCGCCTTCAACGACACCCGGCGGCTGCGGGACTACGGCTACAACGCCCAGGTCGTCAGCGAATGGCATCCGCCGAGCGCCGCGATCACCTACGACTCGCTCGCCGCGGACATCCTTCCCCAGGGCTCCGACGAACGGACGTGGGTGGAGACCAACGCCGGCCGCATCGAGGCCCGCATCCGCCAGATCCGGGCCGCCGGGCTCAAGGCGCTGTACTTCATCGACATCATCACCCTGCCCAAGCGGGTCGTCGACCGGTACGCGAGCCAGATCCTCGACTCGTCGGGCCGGATCAACCTCGACTACCCGCAGACCCGGGCCATCCTCCGGGTGATGCTGGCCGAGATCTTCGACCGCTTCCCCGACCTGGACGGCCTGGTCGTCCGCACCGGCGAGACCTACCTCCCCGGCGTCCCCTACTTCCGCGGCAACAACCCGGTCACCCGCGGCGCCGACAGCCACGTGATCCTGCTCGACATCCTGCGTGACGAGGTGTGCGTCCAGCGCGACAAGCTGCTCTTCTACCGGACGTGGAGCTTCGACGGCTTCACCACCAGCCCGGACTACTACCTCAGCGTCACCGACCGGATCGAGCCCCACCCCAACCTGGTCTTCTCGGTCAAGCACACGGCCGGTGACTTCCTGCGGACCTACAAGTTCAACCCCACCCTCACCCTGGGGCGGCACCCGCAGATCGTCGAGGTGCAGTGCCAGCGCGAGTACGAGGCCAAGGGCGCGGTCCCCGACTACGTCCTGAACGGCGTGATCGACGGCTTCGAGGAGTACGAGGGGAACACCGGCCCCCAGGGCCTCGCCGCCATCAAGGACCATCCCAACTTCCAGGGCGTGTGGACCTGGTCGCGGGGCGGAGGCTGGCGCGGGCCGTACATCCCGAACGAGATGTGGTGCGACCTCAACGCCTATGTGGCCGCGCACTGGGCGCGGGACGTGGACCGCACCGAGGAGGAGGTCTTCGGCGACTGGATGAGCAGAGCGGGGCTGAAGGGCGCCGACCGGGACCGGTTCCGCAGGCTCGCGCTGCTGTCCGCGACGGGGACCCTGCACGGCAAGTACACCGCGCTGTTCACGATGGCCAACCCCTTCTGGATGCGGGACCAGTTCATCGGGGGCTCCGACGGCCAGCTCAAGGCCGACTTCGAACGGATCCGGCGCGAGGGACTGACCGACACCGCGATCCGGGAGAAGGCGGACGCCGTCGAGACCTGGCGGGAGGTGGCCCGGCTCGCCCGCGGCATCCACCTGCCCGACCGCGCCGACCGCGACTACCTGCGGATATCCAGCGAGTACGGCCTGCGGCTCTACACCGTCGTGTACCACGCCTGGGCCGTCATGCTCAAGGGCGTCGAGGGCGACGGCAGCGGCACCTACGACACCGCGGCGATGCGCGAGCACCTCGCCGCCTTCGACACGGCCTGGCAGGCGTACCAGCAGCTGCACGAGCATCCCCAGTGCCCGACGCTCTACGTGCCGTACGCTTTCGGCGGCCAGGACGCCAACGGCCTGTACCACGCCGACCTCACCCGGGGCGCGAAGCCCACCCTGGACCACTACCGCGCGATCGTCGGCGACGGCTGACCCCCGCGCCCCGCACCGGCCCCGGTGCCCGCACCGGAGCCGCTGTGCGGCCGGTCCGGGCACCGCGGCCGGTGGCCCGGGGTCCTTCGCCTGGATCGGACCGGACCATGGAGCGGGGTCCGGTGAGGGGGGTACCTCCCATGCCGCTCAGGCGGTAGGGGAGCGGTGCCGGGCCCCGCGAGCCCGGCGTGGCCGGAACGAGCGGCCCCTAGGGCCCCTAGTACGCCAGCGTGAGGATCTCCATGACCTCGGACTCGCTCGGCAGCCGGGGAGCGTTCTTCGTCACCGCGTCCGCGACCGCTCCGGCCGCGATGGACCGCAATGTGTCGCGGTCGGCGCCCAGTTCGCGCAGGGGCCGCTTGACCTCGACGGCCCCGGCGATCTCGCGCACGCCCTGTACCGCCGCCCGCGCCCAGTCGCCGTCGGCGGGCGGGGCGAGGCGCATGGCGCGGGCCACCTGTTCGTAGGCGTCCCGCGCGGCCGGGGCGCTGAACTCCATGACCTCCTCCAGTACGGCGGCGAGCGCGACGCCGTGCGGGGTGCCGGTGTGGGCGGTGAGGGCGTGGCCGATGCCGTGGACCAAGCCGAGTCCGGACAGGGTGAGCGCCTGGCCCGCGAGGTGGGCGCCCATCATCAGCGCGGCGCGGGCGTCGAGGTCCGCGCCGTCCCGGTACGCCGCCGGCAGCGCGGCGCTCACCATCGTCACGGCCTGCGTGGCGTAGGCGGCGGAGACCGGGCTGGCGCCGCGCGAGGCGAGCGACTCGATGCCGTGGACCAGGGCGTCGATGCCGGTGGCCGCGGTGGCGGGCGCGGGCAGGCCCAGGGTCAGTTCGGGGTCGAGCAGGGCGACGACGGGCTTCACGGACGGGTGTCCGATATAGACCTTGCGGCAGGCGACGGTGTCCTCGATGACGCCGAAGCCGTTGGTCTCGGCACCGGTCCCGGACGTGGTCGGGACGGCGACCAGGGGCAGTCCGTCGGCCGCCTCCCACAGCCGGTCGGCGTCGGCGGCCACGGCATCCGGGTTGCCGACGAGCAGGGCGATGCCCTTGGCCGCGTCGAGCACCGAGCCGCCGCCGAGGGCGACGACCGCGGCCGGCCCGAAGGCACGGGCCCGGGCGGCGCCCGCGTCCACGTTGCCGGTGGAGGGGTTGGGGGCCACCTCGTCGTACACGGTGTGCTCGATCCCGGCGGCGTGGAGCAGCTTCAGGACGCCGTCGACGATGCCGGCCGCGCGCAGGCCGCGGTCGGTGACCACGAAGGCACGGGTGTGGCCCGTCGACGCGACCAGTTCGGGGAGGCGTTCGATGCGGCCGGGGCCGAACTCGATGCGGCAGGTCGGTTCGATGCTGAGCGGCGCGAGGCCGTGGAGGAAGGTCATGGGTGCGGCTCCTGGCTTCTTCGTGCGGGGGCGGATACGGCGGGCCGTCAGACCCCGGCCACCGCGCCGGCCGGCGCGGCCGTCGGGTCGGGCAGCCGGAACTCCCGCCCGGCGAGCGCCTCGTAGAGGCGGACCGGGCTCATCTCGCCCGCCAGGTCGCCGTACTGGGCCTTGGCGCGGCGGTAGATCTGCTCGACCAGCGCGGACAGCTCCGTGGACACGCCGATGTCGCGGCCGAGGTCGACGGCGAGCCCCAGGTCCTTGCAGGCGAGCGCCATCGCGAACGAGTCGTCGTAGTCGCCGTCGGTGAGCACGCACAGCACGTCGTTCTCGAGGAAGTTGGAGGCGGCCGGGCTGGCGAGCAGCGCGTTGCGCAGCACACCGAGGTCGACGCCGGCCTTGACGCCCATCGCCAGCACCTCGGAGGTGGCGACGAGGTGGCTGAACCACAGCAGGTTGATCATGAGCTTGACGGTGTACCCGGCGCCGAGCGGCCCGACGTGCAGGATCCGCTCCGGGTCGCCCATCGCCTCCAGGGCGGGCAGCGCGCCGCGGAAGTCCTCCACGGCGCCGCCGACGAAGATCTGCAGGGCCCCGGCCTCGGCGCCGCGCGCCATGCCGCTCACCGGAGCGTCCAGCCGGCGCACCCCGCGCCGGTCCAGCACCTCGGCGGCGACCCGCTCGGCGGCGGCCGGGGTGGAGGTCGACATGTCGATCCAGAGGGCGCCCTCGGGCAGTGCCTCGGCGGCCCCGCCGCGCAGCAGCACGTCCTCGACGATGCGCGGGTTGGGCAGCATGGTGATCAGCAGTTCGGCGCCGTCGGCGCACGCCGCGGGGGTCTCGGCCCAGTGGGCGCCGAGCGCCAGGTGCTCGGCGGCCGCCTCGGGCCGGGTGTCGTGCACGGTGACCTGGTGTCCCGCGTGGATCAGGTGGCGGGCCATGTGGCGTCCCATGTTGCCCAGGCCGATGAAACCGATCCTCATTGTGTCCTCGCTACGGCTCTGTAGAGGTCTTGCAGGTAAGGGAAGGTGAGGGGGTGGAGCGGGGGCCCGTTCAGGCCAGGTTGATCCAGGTGGTCTTGAGCGCCGTGTAGGCGTCCAGCGCGTGCAGCGACTTGTCCCGTCCGGCGCCGGTGGCCTTGAAGCCGCCGAACGGGGTGATGACGTCGCTCGCGTCGAAGGTGTTGATCCACACGGTGCCGGCCCGCAGCCGTTTCGCCGTGCGGTGCGCCACGGTCACGTCACGGGTCCACACGGAGGCGACCAGACCGAAGTCGCTCTCGTTCGCGAGCCGTACGCCCTCCTCGACGTCGCCGTCGTACGACACCACGGCGAGCACCGGACCGAAGATCTCCTCCTGTCCGACCGCCGAGGTGTTCTCGACGCCGTCGAGGATCGTCGGCTCGACGAAGCTGCCGCCCGACTCGACGCGGGTGCGCTCTCCGCCGAGCAGTACGGTCGCCCCGTCCTGCCGGCCGCGCTCGATGTAGCCGAGGATCTTGCCGAGTTGGGTCTCGTCGACGATGGGGCCCATGACGGTGGCCGGGTCGAGCGGGTCGCCGACCCGGAAGGTCCCGTCGGTGATCCGCCGTACGGCGGCGAGGAGTTCGTCCTTGACCGAGGCGTGGACGACGACCCGGGATCCCGCGTTGCAGGTCTGCCCGGCGTTGTAGAAGATGCCCCAGGCCACGGCCGACGCGGCGGCCTCGAGGTCGGCGTCGGGCAGCACCAGCTGCGGTGACTTGCCGCCGGCCTCGACGGCGACCTGCTTGCCGTTGGACTCGCCCGCGTACACCTGGAAGAGCCGGGCCACCTCCGCCGAGCCGGTGAAGGCGATCTTGTCGACGTCCGGGTGCCGGCCGAGCGCCTGCCCGGTCACCTCGCCCCGGCCGGGAACGACGTTGAGAACACCGTCCGGCAGCCCGGCCTCGGTGGCGAGCGCGGCCAGCCGCAGGGCGGCCAGGGACGTCTGCTCGGCCGGCTTGAGGACCACGCTGTTGCCCGTCGCGAGGGCGGGGCCGAGCTTCCAGCTGGCGATCAGCAGCGCGTAGTTCCACGGCACGACCGCGGCGACGACACCCAGCGGCTCGCGGGTGATCAGCGCCAGGGCGTCGCCGGGGGTCGGCGCCACCTCGTCGTACGTCTTGTCGATCGCCTCGGCGTACCAGGCGATCGTCTCCGCGGCTTTGGCCACGTCGATGCGCACCGACTCGGTGATGGGCTTGCCCATCTCCAGGGTGTCCAGCAGCGCCAGTTCCTCGGCGTCGCGGAGGATCAGCTCCGCCCAGCGCAGCAGGACGCGCTTGCGCTCCTTGGGCGCGAGGTCGCGCCAGCGGCCGTCCTCGAAGGCGGCCCGCGCGCAGCGCACCGCCCGGTTCACGTCCGCCTCGCCGGCCGCCTGCACCTCGGCCAGCACCGATCCGTCGCGCGGCGAGACGCTGGGGATGCGGTCGCCGGAGGTGGCGTCCGTGAAGGCGCCGTCGATGAACAGCCGCGTCTCGAAGGCGAGCTTGCCCGCCGCGGCCAGCCAGTCGTCGTGCGAGCGTGCCAGCAACTCGTCGATGGAGTACGTCACTTGATCCTCCAGCGGTCGATCGCGTCCTCGTCCAGTTCGATGCCGAGACCGGGCTTGTCGGGTACTTCGAGGCAGCCGTCGGCGTCGACGCGCACCGGTTCGGCGAGCATGAAGTCGCGGCGTTCGGGGGTCCAGCCGGGCGGGTCGTAGGGGAACTCGAAGAACGGTCCGCCGCCGACGCCGGCCGCGACGTGCAGGTTGGCGAGCACTCCGATGCCGTTGGTCCAGCTGTGCGGGGTGAACTGACGGTGTTTCAGCTGGGCCAGTTCGGCGAGGGTGCGGGCGCGGTGCATGCCGATCGCGAGCACGACGTCCATCTGGTAGATGTCGAGGGCGTCCTCTTCGAGGTAGCGCAGCAGCTCGGTGGGGGAGTGGTGCATCTCGCCGGCCGCGATGCGCACGCCCGGGTTCTCGGCGCGCAGCCGCTTGAAGCCGTCGAGGTCGGCGTAGGGCAGCGGTTCCTCGACCCAGAACACGTCGAGCTCGGCGAGCCGCGCGATGGTCTTGCGGGTCTTGGCGAGGTCGGAGGCGTTCGCCGTGTCACCGGCCATCCGCCAGGACTGGTTGAGGTCGACCATGATCTCGAAGTCCGGGCCCAGCTCCTCGCGGACGGCCCGCACCGCCGCGACGCCCTCGTCGACCCGGTTCCGGTCGATGCGGATCTTCATCGCGCGGAAGCCCGCCTCACGGACGTGCAGCGCCGTGGCGACCCGCTCCTCGGGGGACTTGAGCTCGCCGGAGGAGGCGTACGCGGGCAGCCTGCGGGCCGCGTTGCCGAACAGCTCCGACACCGGCCGGCCGTGCACCTTGCCGATCAGGTCCCACAGCGCCGCCTCCAGGGGCCAGTAGAAGGCGCCGTGGAAGTTGGCGGTCTCGATGGCCCTGACGTGCCGGGTGATGTCGAGCGGGTCCTCGCCGATGAACAGGTGACGGTAGGTGTCGAAGCCGTCCATCAGGTCACCGGAGCCGATGCCCGTGACGCCCTCGTCGGTGTGGACGCGGACGATCGTGGCGTCGAAGTGGCGGCGCGGCTCGGGGTCCCAGGCGGCGCGGAACGGCGGGTCGAGCTCGAGGCGCAGCCGGTCCAGGGTGATGTCGGTGATCTTCATCGGGCGAGCACCTCGGGGCTCGGGGTGTAGAACGGGTTGGTCGGGCCCTCCTTCGCGGCGGCCTGGACGTCCGCGACGGTGGGGGTGCCGGTCACGGCGGCGCGCACCGCGCCGTACGCGGCGGCACGCTGGTTGCGGAACGAGACGTCCAGGTCGTCGACGGCCGGGTTCACCCACACCGCGGCGATGATCAGCAGCTCGTCGGCCTCCTCGGCGGGCAGCAGTCCCTCCTCGACCGCGTCCGCGACGCCCTGTGCCAGGCCCGCCTGGGCCGATCCCCAGGTGGCGCGCTGGTGCAGCTCGCCCTCCGCGGCGGCCTTGGACACGAACAGCGTCAGCGGCTTGACCGGGACCGACGGGCGCACGACGGTCACGAACGGCACGTGACCGGCGCTCGGCGTGGCCAGCGCGGTCGCCCACGCGGTCTCCACGGGGCCGCCCTTGCGTCCGATCACGAGGTTCGTGTGCGCGGCGTTCGCGCCCTCACCGACGAAGGACTCGCCGATGAGCGCGGCCGGGGCGAAGGGGGAGGGCATCAGAGGGACTCCTGGGCCTTGGCGGGGTGGCGGGGGGAGACGAACGTCGGGACAGCGGTACGAACCTCGCATTCGGTGCAGTTCATCCGGCCCGATGCGGCGAATCTAGGTCCGCGACCACCCCCTCGCAAGGTGCTCAAGGGAATCGCAATGCCGGTTGCTCTCCTGACAACTCACGGCATGACCTGCGATTCCGCTGGGGGCGGCGCCTAGGATGAGGGATGTGACGCACATCGCTCCGCGCACCCCCGACCCCTCGGCCGCCCCGCGCGGGCACGGCCTCCGCCGGGACATCGACCTGCTGGAGGCGCTCGCCTCCGACGAGGCGCAGAACGCCGGCGGCCTGGGCGTCGTACGTCTCGCGCAGCTGGTGGGCCGGGAGAAGACGCAGGTGTCACGGGCGCTGAAGGCGCTGGCCGCCGAGGGCATCGTCGAGCGGGACCCCGACACGCTGGAGTACCGGCTGGGCTGGCGGCTGTTCTCGCTGGTCGCCCGCACATCGGAGAACCGGCTGGTGCGGATGGCCGAGCCGGTCATGCACCGGCTGTCGGCGGATCTGGAGGAGACCAGCCACCTGTGTGTGCTCCGGGACCGCGAGGTGCTCACCCTGCTGTCGGTCTCCGGGCACTCCTTCCGCGTGCACGGCTGGGAGGGGCGTGGCGTGCCCGCCTGGCAGACCTCGGCGGGGCGCGTGCTGCTGGCCGACGCCACGCCGGACGAGCTGTACGTCCGCTTCGGCACGAGCGGCGACCTGCCGGTGCCCGAGCTGTGGGCGCTCATCCAGGAAGCCGCGCGGCTGGGGTACGGGCGGGTCAGCGAGGAGTTCGAGGAGGGGCTCGTCGGCGTCTCCGCGCCGGTGCGCGACTTCCGCGGGCGGGTCGTCGCGGCGCTCAACATCTCGGCACCCAAGTCCCGGCTCGGGGACCGTCTCGACGTGGCCGGACGTACCACGGCCGCGGCGGCGGCCCGGGTCTCCGCGCTGCTCGGCTGGGAGCCGCGGCGAACCCCGCCGCGGCGGGCGCGGCTGGCCTGAACCCCGCTCGCCCCGCGGGTTGCCCTGACAGCAACCCCCATTGCGATCCGGTGGCGGGGCCTTGTCGGCCCTGTGACGCGCTCGTACATTCGCCGGCAACTGGACGGTCCCTGTCCGGGAACGGAGAAAAGAGCAGCTCATGAATCTCGCCGGCATCGACACCCTGGCCAAGGCGCCGCTCGCCGAGGGCGATGTGCTCATCGGCGGCACCTGGCGTGCGGCCGAGGACGAGCGGACGTACCCCGTATACGACCCGGCCACCGGCGAGCTCCTGCGCGAGGTGTCGGCGGCCGGCCCGGGCGACGCCCTCGCCGCGATCGCGGCGGCCGAGGACGCGGCGGCCGGGTGGCGTGCCACGCCCGCCCGCCGCCGCTCGGAGATCCTGCACGGCGCCTTCACACTGATGCGCGAGCACACCGACACCCTCGCCCGGCTGATCGTCCTGGAGAACGGCAAGGCCTACCGGGACGCGAGCGCCGAGGTCGGCTACGCGGCCGAGTTCTTCCGCTGGTTCGCCGAGGAGGCCGTCCGCATCGGCTCCTCGTTCGGGGACGCGCCGGCCGGCGGCTTCCGGCACGTCGTGCGCAAGCACCCGGTCGGTGTCACCGCCTTCGTCACCCCCTGGAACTTCCCGGCCGCCATGGCCACCCGCAAGATCGCGCCCGCGCTCGCCGCCGGCTGCCCCGTCCTGCTCAAGCCCGCCCCGGAGACCCCGCTGACCGCCCTCGCGGTCGCCGCGCTGCTGACCGAGGCCGGGCTGCCCGACGGCCTGCTGAACGTGCTGCCCACCGACCGCGCGCCCGAGGTCGTCTCCGTCTGGCTCGGTGACGAACGCGTCCGCAAGTTCTCCTTCACCGGCTCCACCGGCACCGGCCGCAAGCTGCTGGAGCAGTGCGCCGCGAACGTGGTCAACGTCACCATGGAACTGGGCGGCAACGCCCCCTTCGTGGTCTGCGCGGACGCCGACGTCGATGCCGCCGTACGCGGCGCGATGGACGCCAAGATGCGCGGCGGCGGGGAGGTCTGCATCGCCGCCAACCGGTTCTACGTCCACGAGTCCGTGGCCGCCGAGTTCACCGAGAAGTTCGGGGCCGCCATGGCCGCCGTGCGCACCGGCCCCGGCCTGGAGGAGGGCGTCACCCTCGGCCCGATGATCAACCAGGCCGCCGTCGACAAGATCCGCTCCCTGGTCGACGACGCGCTCGCCCGCGGCGCCCGCATCGCCGCGCAGGGTGCCGTGCCCGACGGCCCCGGCCACTTCCACCCGGCGACGGTCCTCACCGGCGTACCCGACGACGCCCGTATCCTCCATGAGGAGGTCTTCGGACCCGTCGCGCCCCTGACCACCTTCACCGACGAGGACGAGATGCTGGCCCGCGCCAACGCGACGGTCCACGGCCTCGCCTCGTACGTCTACTCCCGCGACGTGGCCCGGGCCCTGCGCCTGGCCGAACGTCTGGAGGCCGGCATGGTGGGCCTCAACCGGGGCCTGCTGTCCGACCCGGCCGCCCCGTTCGGCGGTGTCAAGCAGTCCGGTATCGGCCGGGAGGGCGGGCGCGAGGGCATCGAGGCGTTCCTGGAGACGCAGTACATCGCCCTCGACTGGCCGGCCGTCTGACCCCCTTCCGCCGCTCCCCCGTCCCCTCCCCGTCTCGCCACCCCACCCCCCGCTGCGCACGCACGGTGCCCCGGCGCCCCACCGGGCCACCGACAAGACAAGGACCGCTCATGGCCATGACGCCCGCGACCGAGCACCAGCCGCTCGGCACGCCGCCGTCTGCGACCACCGCCTCCGACAAGGAGCGCAGGCGGCTGCACACCAAGCTGAAGCTCGCCACCCAGATCGGCGAGGGCATCGACGGCTACATCATCGGTGGCATCGGCATGGCGATGGCCGCGCTCACCACCGACCTCCATCTCTCCACGCTGATGGAGGGCCTGGTCGGCGCCTCGCCGTTGCTCGGCATCTTCGTCGGCGGCCCGCTCTTCGGACGGCTCGCCGACCGGTTCGGACGCCGCCCGGTGTTCCTCGCCGACATGCTGATCTTCCTGATCGGCTCGGTCCTGCAGTTCTTCGTGACGGACGGCCTGCACCTGTTCCTGCTGCGCCTGCTGATGGGCGTGGCGATCGGCGGGGAGTACGCCATCGGCGCGCCGCTGCTGTCGGAGTACGCGCCCAGCAAGGGCCGCGGCCGGCTGCTCGCCAGCCTGGAGATCAGCTGGTACGTCGGCTACGCCCTCGCCACCGTCGTCGGGGCCCTGTTCGCGACCGTCGACGGCGGCTGGCGCTGGTCCCTGGCCAGCAGTGCCGTGATCGCCGTCGTCTGTGTGTCGCTGCGCGGCGGCGTGCCCGAGTCCGCACGCTGGCTGCTGTCCCGGGGCCGCCGGGAGGAGGCCGAGCAGCTCATCGCCAAGTACGGCATCGAGGTCGACGTCGAAGCCGAACTCGAGGAGCGGGCCGAGTCCCGGCAGGACGGCTTCCGCGCCCTGTTCAACCGCCGCAACCTGCGCAGCACGGTGTTCGCGAGCGTCTTCTGGGCCGCCCTGGTCCTGCCCTACTTCGCGATCGGCACCTTCTGGACCCAGGTCTTCGACGCCCTGCACATGGGCGACAACGCGGTCGCGGCCCTGCTCGTCTACTCCTTCACGGCCGTCGCGGGCGTCACCGTGGGCTGCCTGGTCGTGGACCGGATCGGCCGCCGCAGGCTGCTCATCCCGCCGTTCTGGATCACGGCCGCCGCCCTGGCGCTGGTGGCCGCCTGGCCGTCCGCCACGCCGGTCGTCGTCGGCGGGTTCCTGTTCTTCATCTTCCTCAACGCCGCCTCCAGCGCGCTGACCGCCGTCTACCCGCTGGAGGTGTTCCCCACCTCGCTGCGCACCACCGGTGTCGGCTTCGCCACCGCGATGAGCCGGGTCGGCGCCGCCATCGGCACCTTCCTGCTGCCGATGGGCCTGGAGAGCTTCGGCGTGCGGTTCGTGCTGCTGGTCGGGGCCGGAGTGCTCGCCCTCGGCGCCGTGGTGTCCCAGTTCCTGGCCCCGGAGACCACGGACATGGACCTCGCCCGGGCCGCCCGCACCGCCCGGGAGAAGACGGCGGCCTGAACGCCGGGAGCGCGGGCAGGCACGCCGTACCGGCCGCTCACGGTACGGCGGGCCCCGGCCATGAGGCGGGCACGCCGGTGAAGGGCCGGCGGGGTGCTGGTGGGCGGGCCGCTCGTGCGCGGCGGGGCCTCAGCTCGTGGTGGTGCCGGCGGCGGGGGAGAGGGCGTGACCGCCGGGGATCGCCGCGAGCAGTTCCCGGGTGTACTGGTAGACCAGCTGGGCGCGGCGCCGCAGCTCCCGGGCCCGGGTGCCACGCGCGGAGGTGACGTCGGTGCCGTCGAACAGGACGTGTCCGGCGGTCGGGTCGGCGAGGCGGAGCACCAGACGGGCGGTGGTGGACTTGCCCGACCCCGACTCGCCGACCAGCGCCAGGGTCCGGCCGCGGTGCAGGGTGAAGCTGACGTCGTCGACCGCGCGCAGTGTCCGGGGCGCGGCGCCGGCGCGCGAGCCGGGAGAACACCATGGCGACGGCGGAGGAGGAACAGAGGGGCGCGTGGTGCCTCATGCCTTTCCTCCTCGGGGAAGCAGCTCACCCACGAGTGCGGCGACCTGCTCCACCTCGATGAGGAAGCCGTCGTGGCCGTGGGGGGAGTCGATCAGCCGGAGGTCGTCGGCCGTGGTGATGCCCGCCGCCAGTTCCGCCTGCTGGGACGGCGGGTAGAGGCGGTCGGAGACGACCCCGGCCACGAGGGTGCGGGCGGTCACCCGGCGCAGGGCGGCGCGCACACCGCCGCGGTCCCGGCCGATGTCGTGGCTGTTCATGGCCTCGGACAGCACGACGTAACTGCCCGCGTCGAAGCGGCGCACCAGCTTGGCGGCGTGGTGGTCGAGGTAGGACTCGACCTGGTACCGGCCGCCGCTGAAGGGGTCCTCCGTGCCCTGGGGCGCACGTCCGAAGCGGAGCTGGAGTTCCGGCTCGCTGCGGTAGGTGACGTGGGCGAGCCGCCGGGCCAGGCCGAGTCCCGCGTGCGGTCCCTCGGCACGGTCGTGGTAGTGACCGCCGTGCCAGTGCGGATCGGAGCGGATGGCGTGCGTCTGTATGCCGGCCCACGCGATCTGCTCCGCGCTCGCCCGGGCCGCCGTGGCGAGCAGCAGCAGCGCACCGGTGCGCTCCGGGTACGCGACAGCCCACTCCAGCGCCCGCATCCCGCCCATCGAGCCGCCGATCACCAGCGCCCAGCGGCGCACGCCCAGGGCGTCGGCCAGGCCGGCCTCGGCCGCGACCTGGTCACGCTGGGTCAGGAACGGGAAGTCACCGCCCCAGGGACGGCCGACGGGGTTCGGGGAGGACGGGCCGGTGCTGCCCTGGCAGCCGCCGAGCACGTTCGGGGCGACGACGAACCAGCGGTCCGTGTCGAGCGCCAGCCCGGGGCCGACGAGCCCGTCCCACCAGCCCGGAGTGGGGTGACCGGGTTCGGCGGGCCCGGCCACATGACTGTCGCCGGTGAGGGCGTGCAGCACCAGCACGGCGTTGCGGCGGTCCGGTGCGAGCCGCCCCCAGGTCTCGAACGCCAGCCGCACACAAGGCAGTTCTCCGCCGGCCTCCAGGGGCAGTGGTACGGCGCGCCGATGCCACTGGCGACGCCCGTGCGGGTCCCCCTCCCGCCACGCACCGGTGGCCGGCGGCAGGGGAACCTGAGCGGGCGTCAGCAAGGGATTCAGGAGGCGCCCTTGGCCGCGCGGAACCCGGCCTCGAGGTCCGCCTTCAGGTCGGCGAGGTTCTCGATGCCGACCGACAGGCGCACCAGGCCGGGCGAGGTACCGGTGGCCGCCAGCTGCTCCTCGTCGAGCTGACTGTGGGTGGTGGACGCCGGATGGATGATCAGGCTGCGTACGTCGCCGATGTTGGCGAGGTGGCTGAACAGCTCGACGGCGTCCACGAACCGCTTGCCCGCCTCCACCCCGTCCCGCAGCTCGAAGGAGACCACGGCACCGGCGCCCCGCGGCAGATACCGCCGGGCCGCCTCGTACCACCGGTTGGACTCGAGGCCCGGGTAGTGCACCGCGGCGACCTCGTCCCGCTGCTCCAGCCACTCGGCGATCGCCTGCGCGTTCGCGGAGTGCCGCTCGATGCGCAGGCTGAGCGTCTCCACGCCCTGGAGCAGCAGGAACGCGGAGTGCGGGGACAGGGCCGGGCCGAGGTCGCGCAGCAGCTGCACCCGGAGCTTGACGGCGAAGGCGCCCGGGCCGAGCGCCGGCCAGTACCGCAGCCCGTGGTAGCTGGGGTCGGGCTCGGAGAAGTCCGGGAACCGCTCGCCGTGCGCCCCGAAGTGGAAGGTGCCGCCGTCGACGACCACACCGGCGATGGTGGTGCCGTGGCCGCCCAGGAACTTGGTGGCCGAGTGCACGACGATGTCCGCGCCGTGCTCGAGGGGCCGCAGCAGATAAGGGGTGAGGACCGTGTTGTCGACGATCAGCGGTACGCCCGCCTCGTGCGCCACGTCCGCGACCGCCCGCACGTCCAGCACGTTCGCGCGCGGGTTGCCCAGGGTCTCGGCGAAGAACGCCTTGGTGTTCGGGCGGACCGCCGCCCGCCACGCCTCGAAGTCGTCCGGGTCGTCCACGAAGGACACCTCGATGCCGAACTTCGGGAGCGTGTGCCGGAACAGGTTGTAGGTGCCGCCGTACAGCGACGTGCTGGAGACGATGTGGTCGCCGGCGCTCGCCAGGGTGAGGATCGCCAGGGTCTCCGCCGCCTGCCCGGAGGACAGCGCCACGGCCGCGACCCCGCCCTCCAGCGCGGCGACGCGCTGCTCGAAGACGTCCTGGGTGGGGTTGTGGATCCGGGTGTAGATGTTGCCGGGCTCGGCCAGCGAGAACAGGTCCGCGGCGTGCTGGGTGTCCCGGAACACGAACGACGTCGTCTGGTAGATCGGCGTCGCGCGAGCGCCGGTCGCCGGGTCGGGCGCGGCCCCGGCGTGGATCTGCTTGGTCTCGAAGGACCAGGCCGAGGTGTCGGGACCGGCGGGCGACTCCTCGGGCGTGTGGCCGGCGGTGACGGAGTCGATGGGCTGGCTCATGGTGGTGCTCCCTGTACGGAGGGTGGGAACGCGAAGGCGTGCGTGAACCACGGCGCTGCCGGCCCCGCCCGGAAGAAGGGCGTAGGGGGACGGCGTTCAGCGCGATGCGGTGGGAGAGGAACTGCTCGGAAGCCGGAGCGCGGCGTCAGCTCGCGGCGGAACAGCCCGTGGTGGTGACACGCACGTAGTCGACGTGGCGGCGGGTCACGAGCACGGTCATGGAGTCAGGTAACCACATGGGGGCGGCACGCACCAGCACGTCGGAGGGTTTCTCATGTGCTGGGACGCGGGACGGACGCGCCGTTCGGCACCGCGTCGGCGCGGCAGGTGCTCACGAAGAGGCCTTGACCGTGCGGGCGTTGCGCACGAAGAGCTCGCGCAGATCGCGGACGGCCCGCGGAGCGGCGCCGAAGTGGCGGCGCCGCAGGACCAGCAGCACATCGGTCGAGTCCCCGCGAGCGGGCGCACGGTGATCACGCCCCGCCGCTCCAGCGGATCGCCGAGGACGCCGACGTCGGGCAGCACCGTGGCGCCCAGCCCTTCGGCGACCATCGGCTCGCCCGTCTCGGCGCCGTCGGCCGAGGACGGGAAGGACGGTGTCCGGCCACGGAGCAGCCGGTGCGCGAAGCGGTGCAGGACGTAGCCGGACCGCATCACGATCAGCGGCTCGCCAAGGAGGCTGCCGGCGTCCACCGCCTCCAGGGCCGCCGGCGGGCTGTCCGGGCGCACGCGGGCCACCGGCCGCCCGCGCAGCAGCTCCGTGGTCTCGAAGCCGGGCGGCATGTCGTCGCCCCGGAGGTCGTACACCAGCCGTGGGTCGAAGGCGGCCGGCCGCGCTCCGGTCCGCCGTGCGTCCGCCGCGTGTCGCCGCGCGTCCGCCGCGAGCCGTCGTGCGTCCGCGGTACGGCCCGCCGTCGTCACGGCAGCGTCCCCGACCTCAGCGCGAAGGCGACGGCGTGGGCGCGGTTGCGCAGCCCGAGGCGGTTCATCATGGCGCCGACGACGCTCTTGATGGTGCGCTCCGAGTAGTTCAGCTTCCGGGCGATCTCCGTGGTGTCGAATCCGTCCGCCAGCAGCCGCAGCACGTCCACCTCGCGGTGGTCCAGCCCCGACGGCGTCAGTCCTCTGGGCCGCAGCACGTCCCGCTCGACCGTCCCGACGTGGTCGACCAGCCAGCCCTGGACCCGGGCGGGCAGCGTCGCGTCCCCGGCGGCGACGTTCCGCACGGCCCGCACGACGTCGTCGTATCCGCTGTCCTGACGCCACACCACGGCGCGCAGGCCGCACCGCACGGCCCGGGCCAGCTGCGCCCGCTGCAGGCTCCCGGTGACCAGCACGATGCCCATGCCGGGCCTGACCGAACCGGCGGCGGCCCGCTCCATGAGCGCCATGGTCTCCTCGGTGGCCTCCGTCGTCAGGATCAGGATGACGTCCGCTCGCGCGTGCTCCTGCTCGGTCAGGACTTCCAGCCCGCGCTGACCGCGCAGGCAGCAGACGGCCCCCTCGCCGGTGATCCGGTCACCGGCGAGGACCGCGATCGAGATCATCCCCAACGTCCTTCCTGGTCCGGCACCTGAGAACCGGATGCCGGGCGGGACGATCGTCACCCGCCCCCCTTGACGTTTTCTTGGCCGCCACTTGTAGAACGTGCGTTCGTCGGGCGGGCGACGCAGGGCCCCAGGGGCAGGACAATCTGTCCGGCGGGGCAGGTCCCCGCCTCCGTGCCTGGACGCCGGGCCGGGAGGCATGGTGCGGTGAGCACCGTGTGCCGGCACCGGACACGAGCGGCTTCCCGGGCCGCTTGACGCCCCGGTGGCGCCGTGCGGCCGTGCCCGTTCGGGCACCGACTGTGCACGCCCCCACCGGCGCTCGGTCCGCGTGGAACGCGGCGCGCCCGCCGGGGGTCGAGCCCCGGCGGGCGCCGGCGCCTGCTGCTGTCCGGTGCCGACGGGGTGCGCCCCGCCCCGCCCTCGGCCGGTCCGTCCCGCGCCGCCGGTCCGGTTCCAAGACGATCGCAAGAGGATCGCAAGACGCTGTTCCTAGGGTCTGTCCACACGCCGGTGATCTTCACCTGAGGGCGGTCGCGCTCACCGCGCCGGCGCCGAAAGGAAGGACGACCATGCCCGCGGAAGCGGACAGGAGACGGTTGCGTTTCGCCGTGCTGGGCCCGGTCCGGGCCTGGCGGGACGGCAGGGTCCTCGAGCTCGGCCCGCCCCAGCAACGCGCCGTGCTGGCGCTGCTGCTGGCCCGTCCCGGGCAGCCCATGGAGGTCGAGGAGATCGTCGACGTCCTGTGGGGCGACGACCCGCCGGTCAGCGCGCTCACCGTCGTCTACCGCCACATCGGGCTGCTGCGCAGGCTCCTCGAACCGGACCTCCCCACCAGGGCGTTCGGGCAGTGGCTGCTGCGCGGCGCCGGCGGCTACCGCATGGAGGCCGATCCGGACTCGCTGGACCTGCTGCGCTTCCGGCAGCTCACCCAGGACGCCCGCCGCCTGAGGGACAGCGGGGCGCAGGACCTGGGGGTGGCGCGGTACGTGGAGGCGCTGGCCCTGTGGCAGGGCCCCACCGCCGACGGGATCCCGCCCGCGGTGCGCGCGCATCCGGTGTTGACGGCACTGGATCGGGAACGGCACGCCGTGGTCAAGGAGGCCGCCGACGCGGCGCTGCGCTGCGGCCGGGCCGGGGAACTGCTCGGGGCGCTGCGCCGCTGCGCCGCCGAGCGCCCGATGGACGAACCGCTGCACGCCCGGCTGCTGCAGGCCCTGACCGCGACCGGCCGCACCCAGGAGGCGGTGCGCACCTACCGGGAGGTACGCGCCCGGCTGGGGGAGGAACTGGGCATCGGCCCGGGGGCCGAACTGCGGGCCGCCGCGCGGCTGGTGCTCGGCGCCGGCGTCCCCGTACCACCCGGCGGCGCCGGCCGCTCGGCGTCCGCCCGTACCGAGGAACGGCGCGGCACGTCCCCCGACGCCTTCTCGGTCCCGGCCCAGCTGCCCGCCGACCTGCCGGTGTTCGTCGGCCGGCAGCGGGAGCTGGCCCTGATGCCCACGCCGGACGGCGGCCGGCCGGGCCGGGCCGCGGTGGTCGCCGTCAGCGGGACACCCGGTTCCGGCAAGACCGCGCTCGCGGTGCGCTGGGCCCATCGAGCCGCGGCCGGCTGCCCGGACGGGCAGTTGTACGCGAACCTGCGCGGCTTCGGCCCCGGCGGGCCGCCGGTGGATCCCGTCCTGGTGCTGGGAAGGTTCCTTCAGGCGCTGGGCGTGCCGCCGGAGCAGGTCCCGGCCGACGGGCTGGAGCGGGCCCGGCGCTACCGCGAGGTGCTGGCCGGCCGCCGGATCCTGGTCGTGCTCGACGACGCCCGGGACGCCGGGCAGGTACGGCCGCTGCTGCCCGGCCGGCCCGGCTGCCTGGCCGTCGTCACCAGCCGCGGCCCCCTGGAGGACCTGGCCGAGGGACCGGACGACGTACGGTTCCTGGCGCTGGAGCCGTTCGACGCCGACGAGGCCCGCGACTGCCTGGCCGCCCGGCTCGGCGGCGACCGGGTCGCCGCCGAGGAGGACGCGGTCGCCGAGATCACCGGCCTGACCGGAGGGCTGCCGCTGGCCCTGGCCGTCGTGGCCGCCCACGCCGGTGCCCGCCCGGCCTTCCCGCTCGCCGCGACCGTGGCCGAACTGCGGGAGAGCCGGGCCGACCTGGACGCGTTCGCCGAGGTCCGCACGGCCTGCGACGGCTCGTACCGGGCGCTCTCGCCCGCCGCGGCGCGCCTGCTCCGAGGGCTGGCCGAACACCCGGGCCGGACGTTCGACGTATCCCTGGCCGCCAGCGCGGCCGGTGTCCCGGTGGAGCGGGCCCGCGCACTGCTGGGTGAGATCGCCGGGGTCTCGCTCCTGACCCCGGCCGCGGACGGGAGGTTCGCCCGGCACCGGCTGCTGCGGGTGCACGCCGCCGAACTCGGGGAGACGCACGAGGACGCGGGCAGCCGGCGTGCCGCGCTGCACCGGATCCTCGACCACTGCCTGCACACGGCCCACGGCGCGGTACGGACGCTGTCCCCGAACGGCACCAGGATCCACCTGCCCCCGGCGGAGCCGGGCGTGAGCCCGTCGGAGCATCCGGCGCGGGCCGCGGCGCTGGCCTGGTTCGGCGCCGAACTGCCGGTGCTGCTCGAGATGGTGGGGCGCGCGGCCCGGGAAGGGTTCGACCGGCACGCCTGGCAGCTGGCCTGGGCCCTGGAGCGTCTCCTCGACCAGCAGGGGCTGCACCACGACTACGCCGAAGCCCTGCGGCCGGCGCTGGCGGCCGCCCGACGGCTCGGTGATCCTACGGCCCTGGCCCACGTGCACCGCGCCCTCGGCTGCGCCTCGGCACGGCTGGACCGCCACGACGACGCCCACGCACACCTGCGCCGCGCACTGGACCTGTTCGGGGAACTCGGCGACATGACGGGCCAGGCCCGCACCCATGGTGAGTTCGGCCGGGTGTTCGACTGGCAGGGCCATCAGGCCCACGCCCTGTACCACCGGGAGCAGGCCCTGGAGGGATACCGGGCGGCCGGCGACCCGGTGGGCCAGTCCGGGGCGCTCCAGGCGCTCGGCCGGACGCACACCCTGCTCGGGCAGTACCGGCAGGCGCTCACCCACACCCGGCAGGCCCTGGAGCCACTGCGTGGGCTGGACGAACCGCACGCCGAGGCCGCGGTCTGGCGCGGGCTCGGCCACTGCCACCAGCACCTGGGCAGCCACCGGCGGGCCGTCGCCGGCTACCAGCGCGCCCTCCAGCTGTACCGCGCCGCCGGTGACCGGTACAACGAGTTCCGGTCGCTGGTCTGGCTCGGTGACGCCCACCGCACGGCAGGGGACCCGGCGGCGGCGCGGGCCGCCTGGCGGCAGGCGCTCGCCGTACGGGACTGCGCGGGCCTCCCGGCGCACGGGCCGCTGCCACCCGCCGAGGCCGTCCGCACCGGACTGCGCGGCTGCGGTCCGGCCGGCCGCCGTCCGGTCGGCCGCGGTCCCGAGGAGGACGCGACCGGACGGCCCACGCTGCGGGCGGTACCGGGGGGACCGGCGTGACGCACCGGGACGGTTGCGCCGAGGTCCCGCTCTTCCACACGGTGGAGGGCGCCGGACAGCGCACACTGCTGCTCGTCCACGGCGAGGCCTGCGACTCCCACGACTGGGCTCCGCAGATCGACGCGCTCGCCGTCCGGCACCGGTTGATCATCCCCGACCTGCCCGGTCACGGCCGGTCCCGGCCCGCGCCGCACGGCCACACCCCGAGGGACTTCGCCGCCGACCTGGCCGGAGTGCTCGCCGCCACCGGCACCGGACCCGTGATCGTCGTGGGCCACTCGGCCGGAGCCGTGATCGCCTCCGTCCTGGCGGTCGAGCGGCCCGACCTCGTCGAGGCCGTGGTGGCGGTCAGTCCCCGCTACGGCATGGACGCCGGCCGGGCGGCGGCGCGGGCCGCCGCGGTCAGCGTCCCGGATCCGGCCGGGGCGATGGCCCGGCTGCTGGCGGACGACGAGGGGCCGCCGACCGGACCCGCCGCCGGCTGGCTGCCCGCCTGGCACCGTCGGCGGGCGCTCGGTACGGCCGGTGACGTCATCGCCCGGACGGTCGCCGGTCTGTACGACGCGCACACCGGCCCCGTGGTGCGTCCCGCCTGCGAGCCGTACCTGCGCCGCCGGACCTGTCCGGTGCTGACGGTCTGCTCGCCGGCCTCGCTCGCGGCGAGAGGCGTCGGGCCCGACTGGGACCGGTCGGTCAGCCCGCATCCGTACAGCGCGTCCGTGGTCCTGGACGCAGCGGGCCACTGGCCGCACCAGGAGCGGCCGGAGGAGTTCAACGCCCTGGTGCTGGACTGGACGGCCGGACTGCCCGACGTCCGGCGGCCCGGGAGGGCCTGCTGAGCGCCGGTCAGTTTCCAGTCATTCGGCAGAACTAGGCTCGCCCGGCGGGCGGGGACCATCCGGCCGTCCCGTCCGCCGGGGCGTTACGACCAGGTGCCCCGGACCGGAGCGGGCGGAGCCGTCCGGCGGCCGGCCGGACGATCCCGTCGCACCGCATCGGGACATCGGGGTGAGCGCGCGAAGCGCGGCCGAGCAACGTGTGATCCAGGAGAGTGCACATGACACGCTGGGGGATCCAGCGCTCGCGTACCGAGGGCTCGGCGGTCTCCGCCGCCGCTGCGGAGACCGAAGAGGGCGTCGACGGGGCGGTGACCGCCACGCCGGACACGACCTTGCCGGAGCGACCGGAGCGACCGGAGCGACCGGAGCCGGGCCGAGCTGAGTCAGGACGACCGGCAGGGGCGGGGCGGCGGACGGCATCGGTCCCGGAGCCGGACGCCGCCCCCGCCGCCGACATGGACGCGGACGCCGATTCCGACGCGGAATCCGAGGCGGCGGAGTCCGCAACCGCGGGCTCCGCCGCCCGGCCCGACGGGGACGCGGCCGGGGAGACGGCGGGCCGCGCCGCGGAAACGGACGGACGGGCCACCGCGGCCGCGTCCGTGGGCTCGCCGGACGGCGGCAGCGGGGACGGTGAGGAGACCGAGGAGAGCGGCCGGCAGCTCTCCAAACAGACCGTGGTCGGGGCGGCCCTGCTGGCGCTGCTGGTGACCGGCACGTCCTTCCTTCTGCTCGGCGGCGGTGAGGACCGGACGGCCCGGGCCGAGAACGGCGCCCAGGGGACGTTCTCCCGCGACGGTGAGAGCGGGGCCGGCGGCATACCCGGCGCGGCAGCCCCCGCGACGTCCTCCGCCACGCCCGGCAAGCGCTCGGGGAGCGCCGCACGGGCCGCGGAGGCCGGACACCCCGGCGGCGGTGCTGGGCACCACGGTTCCGGTTCCGGTTCCGGAACCGGAACCGGAACCGGAACCGGTTCCGACGCCGACAAGCCCGCCTCCGCGAAGGGGGGCAAGAAAACGACGACGAAGGAGTCCTCGGGCGCCGGCGCGGCGGCGACCGTGGTGAACGGTCACACCAAGTCGGGCTCTTCCGGCACCTCCTCCGGCTCGTCCGGTTCCTCCACCGGTGGCGGGAGCACCGCGGCGTCGGCGACCAGCCTGGTCGGCTCCGCGTCCGGCCGCTGCATCGACGTCACCGACGGACACGCCGAGGACGGAACACCGCTGCAGATATGGGACTGCAACGGCGAGAAATGGCAGCAGTGGTCGCTCAGGTCCGACGGCACGGTGCGGTCCCTCGGCCTGTGCATGGACGTCGCCTGGGGCTCCAGCGCGGACGGCACGACGATCCAGCTGGCCACCTGCAATGGGGGCGCGGCCCAGAAGTTCCGGCTCACCGCCGCGGGCGACCTCGTCAACCCGCAGACCGACAAGTGCGTGGACGTGCGGGACCAGCAGACGGGGAACGGAGCCCGGCTGCAGCTGTGGACGTGCACCGGCACGCAGAACCAGAAGTGGTACCGGGGCTGAGGACGGCCCGGTGGAAGGCGGGAAGATGAGCGGCGGCGACCCGGGCGCGGTGCGCTTCTCCGTGCTGGGCCCGGTGCGGGCCTGGCGCGACGGTGCCGAACTGGACCTCGGCCCGCCGCAGCAGCGCGCCACCCTTGCCGTGCTGCTCGTGCGGGCCAGACGGCCGGTGGGCCTCGCCGAGGTCTCCGACGTGCTGTGGGGCCAGGAACCGCCGGTGAGCGCGGTCAACGTGATCCACCGTCACATAGGCATGCTGCGGCGGCTGCTGGAGCCCGGCCTGCCGAACCGGGCCGAGGGCGAGAGGCTGATACGGGTCGACGGAGGCTACCGGTTGCGGGTGGCCGCCGACGACATCGACCTGCTGCGTTTCCGCGGACTGCGCGACCGGGCGCGTGACGCCGGCCGCCACGGGATGCCGGCGGAGGCCGTGCAGCGGTGGAACGACGCCCTCGCCCTGTGGCGGGGCCCGGTCGCCGCCGGGATCCCGGCGGCCGTACGGACCCACCGGTTCTTCACCGCTCTGGAACGCGAGTACCTGACCGCCGTCCGGGAGGCCGCCGACACCGCGCTGCGGCACGGGCTGGCGGACCGGGTGCTGACCTCGCTCGAACAGTGCGCCGCGCGCCATCCGCTCGACCAGCAGGTGCAGGCCCGGCTGGCCCTGGCGCTGGCCGCCACCGGCCACCAGGCCGAGGCGCTCGAGACCTGCCGGCTGGCACGGGTCCGGCTGGCCGCCGAACTGGGCATCCTCCCCGGCCCCGAACTGCGCGCCGCCCAGCAGAAGGTGCTCGAGGGGAACGGCACCGGCCAGGCTCCGTCCGCGCCCGCGCCCGCCCCCTCGGCCGTGCCGCAGCGGGCGGACCTCGACGCACCGCCGCCTCCGCGGCAGCCCGCCGACGCCCAGTCGGCCGGTCTGCGCCCGGCCCCGCTCCGGCAACTGCCCGCCCCGCCGCCCGCCCTGGCCGGCCGCCGGGCGGAGACCGGGCGGCTGTCGGCGCTGGCCGACGGCGCCGGGCCGGGAACCCCGGTCGTCGGTGCCGTGTGCGGACCGGCGGGGATCGGCAAGACGGCACTGGCGCTCCACGTCGCCCACCGGCTGGCCGGCCGCTTCCCCGACGGGCAGCTCCACGTGGACCTGCGCGGCTTCGATCCGGCCCGCCCACCCGTCCCGCCGACCGATGCGGTGGGCCGTCTGCTCGGGTCACTGGGTGTCCCGGCACACCGGATCCCCGAGGACCCGGACAGCCGGACCGCCCTCTACCGCAGTGTGCTGTCCGGACGCCGGGTCCTGCTGCTGCTGGACGACGCCCGCGACGCCGAGCAGGTGCGTCCGCTGCTGCCCGGCGGTCCCGGCTGTCTGGTCCTGGTGACCAGCCGCAACCGGCTCTCCGGCCTGGTCGCGGCGGAAGGCGCCCACCGGGTCACGCTGGAGCCACTGGCGCCCGAGCAGGCGGCGGAGCTGCTGGCGGGCCGCATCGGTGCCGGACGGCTCGCCGCCGAGGCGGAGGCGTCCCGGCGGATCGTCGCGGCCTGCGCGGGCCTCCCCTCGGCGCTTGTCGCCGCGGCGGACGAAGCGACGGCCGGCGGCGGCACCGGCCTCACCTCCGTCGCGGCCGAACTGGAGCACCACGAGTCCGCCGGGCCTGCCGGCTGCGCCGGTTTCGTCGACGGGTCTGCCGAGTCCGCCGGGTCTGCCAGGTCTGCCGGAGCGGCTGGGTTCGCCGGGGCCGGCGGATCCGTGGTGTCGGACGGGCCGAAGGGGTCCGTCGCGTCGGACGGGCCCACCGGATCCGCCGGGCCTGCCGGGCCGCTCGTATCGGCCGGACCTGTCGGACCTGCCGGGTCCGCCGGCTCGACCGGGCCGCAGGGGTCCGCAGGTTCCGCTGCCTCCGCAGGATCTACGGGATCCGCCGGGTCCAGGGAGGACGCCGGGTCCAGGGAGGACGCCGGGTCCAGGGAGGACGCCGGGTCCGGCCGGTCCAGCGGATTCGGTCCGGTCGCCGGTCCGCGCCGGGCGCTGTCCGCGTCGTACCGGACGCTCACCCCGGCGGCGGCCGGGCTGTTCCGGCTGCTGGCGCTGCACCCCGGACCGGACGTCGGCACGGCGGCCGTGTCGGCCCTGGCCGGTGTCGCGTCGCGGCGTGGCCGCACACTGCTGGCCGAACTGGCCGACCTGCACCTGGTCACCGAGCGGGCCCCGGGTCGCTTCGCGCTGGGCGCGGCGGAACGCGCCTGTGCCACCGAGCTGGTGCACGAGGTCGACTCCGCCGAGACGCGGGGCGCGGCGGTACGCAGGCTGCTCGGCCACGTCCTGCACACGGCGCGGGCGGCGGCCCGGCTGCTCGCCCCGGCGCCGTACTCCCAGGCGGAACCGGACGCCGCACCGGACGCGGAGCCGGACCGGGCCGGGTTCCCGGACGCCGCGGCGGGGTCGGCCTGGTTCGCCGCCGAACTGCCGGCCCTGCCGGAGATGGTGCGGCTGGCCGCGCACGCGGGCAGCGCCCCGGACGACGAGATCACCGCCTGGCGGCTGACGGCGGCCCTTGAACCGCTCTTCGAACGCGGGGGGCACGGGCAGGCGTGGGCCGCGGCGGCCGGTACCGCACTGGCCGCCGCCCGGCGGGCCGCCGACCTGCCCGGCCAGGCCCGCGCCCAGCTCAGCCTGGGCCGCGCCTACGGGCGACTGGGCCGCGACGCCGAGGCCCTCGCCCCGCTGGAAGAGGCGCTGGGACTGTTCACCGCCGCCGGCGACGGATCCGGGCGGGCACGGGCCCACCTGGCCCTGGCCGCCGTCCACGACCGGCAGGGGTGCCACGAGCGGTCGGCGTGGCACGCCAGGTCGGCGACGGAACTGTCCAGGGCCGTCGGCGACCGGCACGCGGAGGCGTCCGCGCTGAACGCCCTGGGCCGGGCCCGCTGGCACCTCGGCCACCCCGGCGAGGCCCTCGCCCACGGCCACGGTGCCGCCGTGCTCCACCGGGAACTGGGCGACCGGTACGGGGAGGCCCTGGCATGGGACGGCCTCGGCGACGCCCAGCACCGGCTCGGCTTCCCCGAACAGGCGGCGGCCTGCTACGAGCGGGCGGTGTCGTTGCTGACGGGGGACGAGCACGAACCCGGGGACGCGTACGAGGACGGCCACGCCGCCGTCGCCGCGGTCCGCGGGAAGCTCCGCGGCCTGGAGCGGGAGACGGGCCGCGCGGCGGATCCCGGCGGCGCCCCCGGCCGGGACGCCGCGCGGACCGGGCGGGCACTGCGGGCCGCCCGCCCCCCGGCGCTGATCTCCCTGATCTGACCAGACCCCGCCCCGACGACGACCCCGGCCCCCGACCAGCGAAGGACCCCGACGCAGATGTCCGCCCCCCAACCCCACCGGCACCGCGGCGAGCGGCGGGCCCCCGGCACGCTCGCCGCCGTCTGCGCGCTGGCCCTGGCGCTCGGCCCGGCCACGGCGTCGGCCGCGACGGCCGCCGACTCGACGCCGGCGGCGTCCGGTACGTCCGGCACGTCCGGGGAAGGTGTGCGACTCCCCGTCATCCCGGGCACGCTGCGGTCCGGGGCAGCGTGCACCAAGGCATCGCCCACCGTCATGAACGTCACCCCGTGGACGCACGACGTGCTGGACCTGTCCGGCGCGTGGGCGTTCTCCCGGGGCGCCGGAGTCACCGTGGCCGTCGTCGACACCGGCGTGGCACCCGGCACCCGCGGGCTGACCGGCCGGGTCACGGCGGCCGGGGCCGCCGACGACTGCGTGGGGCACGGCAGCTTCGTCGCCGGCCTGATCGCGGGCGCGGCGGGCAGCGGCGGCGGAGCCGACTTCGGCGGGATCGCGCCGCAGGCCCGCATCCTCGCCGTACGCGGTACCGACCCGCTCGGCCGGGCGGACGCCGACCGGGTCGCGGCGGGCATCCGCACGGCCGTCGACGCCCATGCCCAGGTGATCGCGGTGCCGCTCGCACTGCCCTCCGGCAGCGCCGCGCTGACCTCCGCGGTGCGGTACGCGGCCGCGCACGACTGCGTGGTGGTGGCGGCCGCCGTACCCGACAGCGCGCCCGCTTCCAGCACCGGCTCCGGCTCCGGCTCGGCCTCGGCCGATGCCGCCCGGCCCCGGAAGTACTGGCCGGCCGCCGAACGGGACGTTCTGTCGGTCGTGGACTTCGGGCCGGACGGCACCCGCCCGAAGGACGCACCGGAGCCCGAACAGGCCGACCTGGCCGCGCCGGGCGACAAGGTCGTCGGCGCCGGGCCGCGCGGCAAGGGCCACTTCACCGGCAGCGGTGCCTCGTTCGCCACCGCCTACGTCGCCGGCGCCGCCGCCCTCGTACGCTCCCACGCCCCGCGGCTGACCGCCCCTCAGGCGGTCCGCAGGCTGACCTCGACGGCGTACCCGGCCGACGTCCCGCGGCTGGACGCGTACGCGGCCCTCACCGCCGTACCGCACGGCGGAACCGGTCCGGCGACCGCGGTGTCACCCCGGCCAGTCGTGTGGTCCTCGGCAGATGGCCGGGGTGCCCGGCTGATCGCGGCGGTGGTGGTGGCCGTGGCGCTGGGGGCGGTGGCCGTCGCGGCTGCCGTCCGGGGAGCGGTCCGCGGTCGTCGTCGACGGGCTGTTCCTGGCGCGGCGGACTGAACGGCCGCGCCGGGGTCCGCCTGTCCGGCGGTCGGGTGGTGCCTGCGTCCGCGCCGGCTCTCGGGCTGCCGGTCCGGTGGCGGTGTGCCGGCCTGCCCGGTGGTGTGGTCCTCGGCAGATGGCCGGGGTGCCCGGCTGATCACGGCGGTGGTGGTGGCCGTGGCGCTGGGGGCGGCGGCCGTCACGGGCCGCCGCGCGGGGTCGGCCCGGTCAGCGGTCGGTCCGGTCCGCAGGTGGCGGCCCGTCGCTCCGGCCGGTGGTGCCGTCTTCGGTGCGACGGCCGGGGCCCGCTCGTGGTCGTGGGCCCGCTCGTCGCCGTGGCACCGGTGTCGGAGGGGCCGGCCTTCAGCCGGCCCCCCGGCCGTCACTCCTCCAGCAGCGCCGTCTGCACCTGGACCGTCTTGCGGCGGGTGATGCGCAACGCCCGGCCCGGCGGCAGGACCCGTGGCTTCACACTGCCGAACAGGTAGCCCTCGGAGGGCGGGCAGGACAGCAGCAGACCCGGCGTGTTCACCTCCAGCATGCGGCGCAGCACCATGTCGCCCAGGCCCCGGCCCGCGCCCGCGGCGGACCGGGTGACCACCAGGTGGAACCCGATCTCGTAGCCGAGGGCGAGGAAGTCGAGCAGCGGCTCGAAGGGATTGCGGCCCAGCGCGCCGCCGACCAGGTCGTAGTCGTCGACCAGGACGAACAGGGTGGGCCCCTGCCACCAGTCGCGCAGCCGCATCCGGGACGGCGCGATGTCCTGGCCCGGCATCCGGCTGCGCAGGGCCCGGCTCGCGCCCTCCGCCAGTTCCCGCAGTTGGTCGACCGAGACCGCGTGGCCCAGCCGGTACTCCTGAGGTACCGCCTCGACCAGGTCCCGCCGGTAGTCCACCACCAGGATCCGGGCCTCGTCGGGGCCGTAGCGCTCGGTGATGCCCTTGGCCACCAGCCGCAGCAGGTTGGTCTTACCGGTCTCCGAGTCGCCGACCACCACCAGGTGCGGGTGTTCGGAGAAGTCGTGCCAGGCCGGGGCGAGCTTCTCCTCCTCCACGCCCAGCGCGATCCGCAGGTGCCCGTCGGGGGCCGGCAGCCCGGCGGCGGGCAGCGTGACCGGCAGCATCCGGACCGCCGGGGCCGCCGGTCCGTGCCAGTGCCCGGCGATCTCGAGGACGGTCCGCTCCACGCCCTCGGCGAGGTCCTCCTGGTCCTGGGTGCCGTCGACGCGGGGCAGCGCGGTCAGGTAGTGCAGCTTGGTCTCCGGGGTCAGGCCACGGCCGGGGACACGCGGCACCGAGCGGGCCTTGCGGATGTCGATCACCGACTCCATGGGGTCGCCCATCTTGAGTTCCAGACGGGTGCCCGCCTGGTCGCGTACCTGCGCCGCGAGTTCCACCCAGCGGGCGGTGGTGACGACCAGGTGCACCCCGTAGTTCAGGCCGCGCATGGCGAACTGGGAGAGCGTGGTGACATGGTCGAGGTGGTCCTGGCGGAGTGTGCCCCAGCCGTCGACCACGAGGAAGACGTCGCCGTACGGCTCGTCGGGGAACTCCCCGGCGGCCCGCCGCTTGCGGTACGTCGCCATCGAGTCGATGCCGTGCTCGAGGAAGAACCGCTCCCGGTCGGCGAGCACCGAGGCCACCGCCGCGACGGTACGGCCGATGCGCTCGCCGTCCACGTGTGCGGCGACCCCGCCGACGTGCGGCAGGCCGGCCAGCCCGGTCAGGCTGCCGCCGCCGAAGTCGAGGCAGTAGAACTGCACCTCGCGCGGGGTGTGGGTGAGAGCCAGGGCGACGATGAGGGTGCGCAGCAGCGTCGACTTGCCGCTCTGCGGGCCGCCCGCGATGGCCACGTGGCCGCCGGCCCCGGACAGGTCGACGACCAGCGGGTCGCGCCGCTGGTCGAACGGCCGGTCCACGACGCCGAGCGGCACCCGCAGCGCGCCACGGACCACGGCCTGACCCTGGGCCCGGCCCGCGCCGGAGACGGCCGCGACGGTGAAGCCGCGTTCGGCGTCGGGCCCCAGCTCGGGCAGCAACTGGTCCAGGGTGGGCGGCAGGTCCAGCGGCGGCAGCCACACCTGGCGGGCGTCGGGCCCGGAGGCACGCAGCCGGTCCACGGCGGTGGCCAGCAGCGACGGGGCGGCGGCCTCCTCCGTGCTCTCCTCGCTCTCCTCCCCGGCCCGCGGAGCCGGGTCCGGCAGCTGCCGGGGCGCCACCCAGCCCACGCTCCACGGCACCACTTGACCGGCCACCTGGGCCCGGGCCAGGGCGCCGCGCCGCTGCCGGTACGGTCCGGAGACGTAGGCGGCCCGGAACCGGGTCAGCGCCTCCACGCCGGTCTTCAGGTAGCCGCTGCCCGGCTGCGACGGCAGCTGGTAGGCGTCGGGCACACCGAGCACGCCGCGGCTCTCCATGGCGGAGAACGTGCGCAGGCCGATCCGGTAGGACAGGTGGCTCTCCAGCTGGTGCATCCGGCCCTCGTCCAGGCGCTGCGAGGCCAGCAGCAGATGGACGCCCAGCGACCGGCCGAGCCTGCCGATCATCACGAACAGCTCCATGAACTCCCCGTGCGCGGCGAGCAGTTCGCTGAACTCGTCGACCACCACGAACAGGCTGGGCAGCGGTCCCAGCGGAGTACCGGCCGCGCGGGCCTTCTCGTACTCCAGGGCGGAGGTGTAGTTGCCGGCCGCGCGCAGCAGTTCCTGGCGGCGGATCAGCTCGCCGTGCAGGGCGTCCTGCATCCGGGAGACCAGGGCCACCTCGTCGGCCAGGTTGGTGATGACCGCGGAGGTGTGCGGCAGCGCGTCCAGTCCCAGGAAGGTCGCGCCGCCCTTGAAGTCGACGAGGACGAAGTTCAGCGTCTCCGAGGAGTGGGTCAGCGCCAGCCCCAGCACCAGGGTGCGCAGCAGCTCGCTCTTGCCGGAGCCGGTGGCGCCGATGAGCATGCCGTGCGGGCCCATGCCGCCCTGCGCCGACTCCTTGATGTCGAGTTCGACGGGCGAGCCGTCGGCGCCGACCGCGATCGGCACCCGCAGCCGGTCGGCGGCCGCGGTACGGCCCTGCCAGTACGCGGCGGGATCGTGCCGGTGCAGGTCGGGGATGCCGAGCAGGGTGGCCAGCTGGATGTCGGAGGACAGCGGCTCGGTGCTGTCGGTGGCCAGGCTCAGCCGGTACGGGGCGAGCAGCGCGGCCAGCGAGCGGGCGGCCGCCGGGCCCATCCGGTCGGGCCGGCCGAGCACGGTGGTCTGCTCCTGGCGGCTGCGGTCGGTCCGCACCAGCCGCAGCTCGCCGTCGGAGAAGTCCAGCCGCAAGGTGGTGCGTCCCGGCCGCCAGGTCAGGGCGCCCGACAGGTCCAGGACCACGCAGTTGCGGAAGCCCTGCCCGTCCAGGCGGTGCCCCGCCGGCACCTGGCCGCCGTCCACCACGATCACGGTGAACGGCTCCTCGCGCCCGGGCACCGCGTCCGGGTCGAACGGCGGGCGTTCCTGGAACTCGGCGCCGAGCAGGTTCTCCAGCTCGGTCACCGACGGCGCGACCAGCCGGGACGGTCCGGCGCCGTCCCGGTCGTGGCGGTGGTGGGCGTGCGGCAGCCACTTCAGCCACTCCCACTCCCCGCGCCGCTCGTCCGACACGCACAGCGCCACCCACAGGTCGTCCGGTGCGTGGAAGACCGCCAGCTGGGCCAGCACCGCGCGGCAGGCCGCCCGGATCCGTTCCTCCTCCCCGCGGGTCAGCACCTTCGCCCAGGCCCGCAGATAGACGCCGACCGGCTGGTCGGGGACCGTGGAGTAGGCCCGGATGAACCGGCGCAGGGCGTGCGCGCTGAGCGGTTCCAGGTCCTCGACCGGCTTGGTGGACATCGGAGTGAGCCGGATGCCGAGCCGCTGGTCGCCGACGGCGATCCGGACCTCGGCGAAGTCGTCGTCGGTGGGACGGCGCTCCCACAGCCGGGTGGTGCGCACCATCGACCACAGCACCGCCGGCTCCGGGTGCCGCCAGATGAGCGCCTGCCGCTGCTCGGCGACCGCCTTGCGGATCTTGCGGCGCACCTGGCTCAGGTAGCGCAGGTAGTCGCGGCGCTCGCCCTTGGTGCGGCGCTTGCGGTCCGCCCGGCCCCGCATCACCTGGCCGACCAGCATCGCCACCGAGGACAGCACCATCATGCCCATGGCGATGTAGCTGAGGACGGTGTTCTCGCCCGGCCGCAGGAACATCACCAGCATCGACGCGGACATCATGCCCATCGGCAGGAACGTCCAGACCGCCGAGGTGTCGGCCTGTGCCTCCGGCAGCGTCGGGGGTTCCTGGAGGGACAGCTCACCCTGGGGCATGCCGGGGCCGCGGCGGCGGGCTGGTCTGCGGAAGAGTTCCACGGACAACGGAACGGGGCTCCTTAGGGTGGCGCCGCGGCACCGCCGGACCGGTGCGTACCGCCGGGCGGCGGTGTGCGCACCGGTCCGGCGGCGGCAGGCGGTCCGGTCGTCGGCGGGCCGCCCGGAACGGGCGACCCGGTCCCCGGAGCGGGTGGACGCGGGCGCATACGAGCGGATCTGAGCGGATACGAGCGCAGGGGACGGCCGCGGGCAGCCGTGCCGGCCGCGGCCGTACCGTGTCGTCCGCTCGCGCGTGCGCGCGGCGTGCGCCGGGAGACCTCGCCCGGATCCTAGGCAGGCGGCAGTGCGCGAAAAGTGCCTCCACCGGTATCCCGTGCCGGGCCGCACCGCCCGCCGCCC